>JAVBRL010000131.1:0-3607 GCA_031547985.1 Synergistaceae bacterium | reverse complement strand
GACCCGGAACTCTGGAAAGCGAACCCCGTCTTTACCCCCGAATCGATGGGGCTCGCGCTGCACGAAGCGGTCGCGCGGCATTTTCGGCTTCGCTATCCGTTTTTGTCCGTGCGCCCGCTGGACGAGCTGTCCGATTCCGCGACGCGCGCACCGGACGACGCGGCCGATCTGGCGGCCTTTTTCGAGAGCGCCGGCGGCGAATGAGCGGCCGACTTTTCGATCCGCTGGGCGACGACTTGCCGCCGGCATCGGAAGGAGCGCGGTACGACATTCCGCTCGCCGAGCGAATGCGGCCGCATGACCTGGACGAATACGCCGGGCAAAAACATCTCGTGGGTGCCGGCAGGCCGCTTCGGCTGCTGCTCGAAGCGGGAACGGTTCCGAGCTGTATCTTGTATGGGCCGCCCGGTGTGGGCAAGACGACGCTCGTGCGTTTGATGGGGGCGGCGAGCGGCCGTCAATTGCTCGAGATCAACGCAGTAACCGCCAAAGTGGCGCAGTTGCGCGAGATGGTCGACGACGCCAAAGCGATCAAGCTGCGCCAGGGGGGCCGCTCGGCGATCGCCTTCGTCGACGAGATCTATCACTTCAACAGCCAGCAGCAGAACGCGCTGCTGCCCGCCGTGGAGCGGGGAGACCTGATCCTGGTCGGGACGACGACCGAAAACCCCTATTTCGAGATCAATAAAACATTGCTTTCGCGCATGGCGGTTTACACGCTCGAACCGCTCGAACCGGAAGATCTGTTACAGCTTTTGCGCCGGGCTCTTGTCGATCGCGAGCGCGGACTGGGAAAGCTCGAAGTGAGCGCGACGGACGATGTGCTGATGACGATCGCGCGTCGAAGCGGCGGGGACGCGCGTGGGGCGCTCTTGCGGCTTGAAAACGCGGTATCGGCCGTCGCGGCGGGAGGCGGGCGCGAACTCGACGAAGCCGGGGCCATCGAGGCCACGGGAGCCGCCACGCAACGCTACGACCGCGCGTCGGACGATCACCACGCGGTGATCTCCGCTCTGATCAAAAGCATGCGCGGCTCGGATCCGGATGCCGCGATCTACTGGCTGGCGCGGATGCTCGCGGGCGGCGACGATCTACGCTTCATCTGCCGCCGGCTTTGTATTTTCGCGGCCGAGGACATCGGCCTCGCGGACCCCATGGCGCTTCTCGTGGCCCAGAACGCCGCGGCCGCTTGCGACCGGGTGGGGCTGCCGGAGGCGAACCTGATCCTGTCGATGGCCGTCCTCTATCTGGCCTCGGCCCCCAAGAGCAACAGCGCCACTCTGGCGATTGGCGCCGCCGAAAAAAGCGTCGCCGGGGGCGATATTCTCGAGGTGCCGCGCCACCTTCGAAACGCGCCCGATTCCGACTATATTTACCCACACGACGATCCGCGCCACTGGGTGCCCCAAGCGTACCTGCCGAGCGCGCGGCGCTTTTATTACCCCGGGAACCTCGGGGCCGAGGCTCGCGTCAAGGAGCGCCTCAAAAAACTCTGGAAACGTTTTTCGGAAGAATAGTGCGCAAAACGCGCAAAAAAACAAAAAAATCGCCGGATTTTCCCGCAAGGGATCCGGCGATTTTATATTTGTTTTGTTTGCTTTACATCTCGCGCGCCTGGTTGCTGACGAAACGGATAAAAAGACTCGTAAGCAACCAAAATCCTCCCAGGGCGAGACTGATGTCGGCGATGTTCGTGTAGACGCCGACATAAAACCAGTCGACCCCATAGCCGTAGAGGATTCGATCGAATAAATTTCCGGCTGCCCCGGCTAAAAGCAGAGGTGTTCCCGGTGATGACCGGAACTCTTCGCAATGCAAGCACGCAAACAGGATGATCGCGGCGAACAAGGCACCCGTGAGGGCGGTATAGGTGTGGTTTTGAAAAAGCGAAAGCGAGACGCTGCGATCGAAATACAGGACACAGGAAAAAAGCGCCTCGTGCGCGTTTGTGCGAGCTGGCGGTAAAAACGACAACGCGAGGAGTTTGGTCGCGCGGTCGACGAGGAATGCCATGGAGAACAACTTGAAAGAAAAAGGAGGGATCGAATATCCCTCTCGTGTTGATTTCACGTGTCCTGCCTTTTCGAAAGCGCCAGATCGAGCCACAGGTTCATGGCGAAGAGCGCGTCCGAGAGCCGGTTTAAATAAGCGAAACTTTTTTCCGAAATGCGCCCCTCTCTGAAGAGGGGAGTTGCCGTGCGTTCGGCGCGGCGCGCGACCGTGCGCGCGATGTGGATGGCGGCACCGGGAACGGAGTCGCCCGGCTTGAGGAATTTCATCGGGCCCGTTCCCATCTTGCGGACCGTCTCGACGATTTCTTCGAGGATCGCCGCGTCGGGTTCGCCCGCGGCTTCGTACCCCGCGAACCACCCCATGACGCTCAGAAGCTGTTCTTCGATCGCCAGCAGGCGTTTTGCGATTTCCGGCTCGGGACACAGCGCGCGGGCCATGCCGATGTGCGCCTGGCATTCGTCGAGCGTGCCGTACAGTTCGACCAGCGGATCGTCCTTATCGATCCGTTTGCCGTTTACGAGCGACGTCGTTCCCTTATCGCCCGTTTTCGTCGTGATCACCCAATCGCTCAAAAGGGAAGCACCTCCTATCGGAAACTTAGAAATTAAACAGTATTCATTATATAATGCGCGAGGCGAATATTTTTTTCGAGTTTCTCGAGTTTTTAAGGAGACGATTTTTTGATTTCCTCGCAATTCACGAAAGGCTTTCGCGCGGGGTTTCCCATCGTTCTGGGCTACGTTCCCCTCGGACTCGCGTTTGGGCTTGCCGCCTCGCAGATCGGCATGACGCCGTTCATGGTGGGGTGTATGTCGACAATCAGCTACTCCGGCGCGGCGCAGTTCATCGCCGTCGCCATGCTGGGCGTGGGGAGCTCTCCTTTATCGGTCGTCACGACCGGCCTCGTGGTCAATTTGCGACATATTCTCATGAGCGCTTCCGTGGCGCCGTTTCTGTCCGGCTGGAAGCGATGGCAGCAGGTCTGGTTCGGTTATATCATGACGGACGAGTCGTACGCGGTGGCGTTTTCGCATTTCCTGGTTGAACCGGCGCACCCCGCCTACGGGATCACGCTCGCGCAGTCGGCGCAGTGTTCGTGGATCGTTTCGAGCGTCATCGGGGCGTGCCTGGGCGAGGTGATCGAAAACCCCCAGGCCTGGGGGCTCGATTACGCGCTGGCGGGGATGTTCATCGGGCTGATCGTGCCGATGGCCTTCAAGCGCGAAGGTTTTGTGGCGGCCCTTTGCGGCGGACTTTTTTCCGTGGGGCTTTTCTTGTTGGGGATGTCGGGCAGTGCGGTGATCCTGGGGGCGATGCTGGGCGCGGCCGTGGGAACGGCTTTCGCGAGGAGGAGCTGACATGGCGACGAGCGTGGAGGCTTTCGACATCTGGTTCGTTATTTTCGGGTTGTTGATCGTCACGTTCCCCTCGCGTGTCGGTCCGATCATTGCGCTGGCGGGGAAAAAATTCGCGGCGCTGCTCGAATGCTGGTTGCGCCTGATCGCGCCGGCGATCTTGAGTGCACTCCTGCTCCCCGACCTGTTGCTGCGAAAAACGCCGAGCGGCGCTCGGGAGCTGTTTTTGTCCGGGGATA
>JAVBRL010000231.1:0-3264 GCA_031547985.1 Synergistaceae bacterium | reverse complement strand
CACACACCCCCTATCTGCCCCCCGTGTTGCTTTTATACCGTCCCGGCGCCGTGGGGGCCCCCCCCCCCCGTGGGGCCGGGGCGACGCCCCGGAACCCTTATTTATTGTTCCGTCAGGGTTGCTTTTTTCCAGCGAAAGTGCATGAACACCCCGCCCGCGAACATGGCGAGCGAGACAATACGAAACGAAGCCACTTCGCCGATGAAGCCCGCCAGGAAGCTCAAGACGACGCTTGCCGTCATGAAACAGATCCCCATGAAAAACCATGTGAGCGCGATCGCTTGCGGGCGAAGATGTTCGGGCGACGTGTCGACGGCGAGCGCCAGATGGAGCGGGAAGCCGAACCCCATGCCGATGCCGTAGATCGCGCCCAACACGACGAGCGTCGTCGGCGTGGGGCTGACGGTCGCCAAAAACAGCGTGCCCGCCGTGATGCAGGTCGTGGCGGAGGCTAGGCGTTTGCGCGGGTAGCGGTCGAGCACCTTGCGGAAGCAGACGCGGATGATCACTCCGATCAGGGCGTTCGAAGAGAGAAAGAGCGAAGCGAGCAGCCCGAATTTTTTAAGCACCGGCGCCAGGAAGACCGAGGAGGCGTCCGTGTAGCCGAAGAGAAACATGGAGATGAAAAGAAGCACGAGCTGTTCATAGGCGAAGCACTCGCGAAGCGCGTCCCAGCTGAAGACCTTTTTCGCCTTGCCGGCCGCCTCGCGCGGTTGTTCCGGCACCCCCGGTATCAGCAGGCAGGTGATGAAAGCCCCCGCCGCGACGAAGACGGGAATCGAGATGTAACCGAACGCCCATTGCCGCTTTAAAAACCAGTCCGCCAACGGCAGCAGCGTCATCATCGGCGCGAGGCCGCCGGCATAGGTCAGGGAGTAGGCCGCGCCGCGTTCGTGTTCTTCGAAGAGCACCGCTTGCAGCGTCGAGAGGCCGATGACGTAGAGGCTCGCCCCGAGCCCCAGCACGAGGCGAAAAGCGATCAAAACGGAGATGTTGGCCCCGCAGAGCGCGATGCCGATCGTGCTGGCGAGCGTCGTCGAGCCGGCGATCAGGAAGAGGCGGCGAAAGCCAAGTCGCTCGACGAAATTGCTGAAAAAGGGGCGCGAAAGCGTCGACGTCATGTAAAACGCCGAGAGGACCCACCCCCGCAGCGCCAGTGACTGTACGCCGACCTGCTCGAGGTAAAGCAGCAGCAGATAGTAGACGTTGGAGACGCCAAAGACGAAGAAGAGCGCGAACGAAAGCGCGACGATCTGCCGGTTTTTGAGTGTCTGAGTGTTCATGAGCGAGACGTCTTTCGCGAAATTTTTTCCGTGATTTTCATGATTTTTGCGAGCGCCGGCCGCTGAAAAAGCGTTCGCAGCTCCTCGCGGCAGGCGCGCCATTTAGCGGGATCGCTCGGAGCGGAAAAATGGATTTCGCCGCCGGGGCTCCACTTGGGGAGATTCCAATCCTCGGCGAGCGCGTCCACTTTGGGGTCGTAGGGAGCGCAGGCGCACGGCAGCGAGCTGCGCAGCGCCAGGATGAGAAAATGCAGCCGCATCCCGAACGCGCCCGTGGCCATTTCGGCATGTCGCGCGAACGCGCCCGCGTCGTCGATCGGGATAAGGTCGTCGAGCGGCAGGACACCCGATTCGCGATATTCCTGCATAAGCGCGCGGTCTGACTCCGAAAGGGCGATCCCCAGCAGGGGGGTCGCGTTTTTTTTCGCGTGCGCGGCGATCGCACGCGCCGCTTCGAGCGGGAGGCGGTTGTCGCCGTAAGGGCGCAAATTCACCAGAATTGCCGCACCTTTTTTATCCGATCCAGCGTAGGGCAGAGCGAAAGCGAGGTCGGGCGCGAGCTCGGGGTCGAGTCCGAACGCCCGCGCGGTTTCAAACGACACCGCGTCGCGCACGCCCAGATAAACGCATCGCGCGAGCGCGTCGCGCGCGAACCAGCGGCCGGCGTTCGTGTGCAAGGGGCCGATCGATTGTCCGAGTGCCCAGGGCGTTTTCCCCATGAAGGCCGCGAGCCGCACGACTCCCCAATAATAAACGCAGGAACGGACGCTCGTGCTGTCTTGAAAAAGGCCTCCTCCTCCCAGAAGGAGCGTGTCGTGTTTCGCAAGCGCCCGGCGGACCTGGGGCAACTTCCAGCGGTCGTAGCAGGCGACGCCGTGGCGTGCGGACGCCTCGCGCGGAGAGGCGGCCAAAAGCGCGATCCGGTCGCGTTCGACCCCCGCGTCCTGCAAAAGGTCGATCAGGTTCGCCGCCAGCAGTTCGTCGCCCAGGTTTCCGAAGCCGTAATAACCGCAGAGAAGTACGCTTGACATTTTATTTATTTAAAAAGGCTTCCCAGGCGGTTTCGCCACAAGGGGACGCCCAGCTTGTCGATCGCAAGGGCCAGGGCGATGCCCAGCAGGATGCCGACCCAGAAACCGTTGACGGTACGGATGATCGTCAGTTCGAGCGGTGTGTGGAGATGGCAGAACGAGTTGATGGCCGACGAATACGCGATACACGCCGCTACGCGCAGCACCTCGCGGGTTCCGGGGGCCCATCCTCGCCGCACGAACAGGCCGTAGAGCACCAAGCAGGGGTAGCCGACCAGAAATTCCTTCGTTCGTGGCCGCACAACCAAAATCCGTTCGAGGAAGTCGCGAAAGCGGATCTCCCACTCCGGCACGAACGAGACGTTGTCGCTGCGGATCGCCAGCAGGGCCATGGCCAGCAGGCAGACGCCGCACAGGACGATCTCGCCCCAGTACGAGGGGCGCCCCAGGAGCTGAGCCGCCGATTCGGGGTGGATGCGCCGCTTGAAATCGTGTACCAAGAGCAGCAGCAGGGGGAGCAGCAGCGTCATGCGGACGCCGGAAAAGGGCGTCAGGCGAAGCATCCCCTCGAGCGTGCCGTAAAACGACGCGATCGAAAGCCCGGCGCAAAGAACGATCGCAAAGGCGCCCACGAGCCTTTTGAAGACGTCCCACGATCTCGGGGGCGTTTCGAGCGCCAGCAGCGACGCCTCGAGCGCGGCGAACGCGGCCAGAAACCCGCCCGTGAGGCGCGCGGCGGCCGGAACTTTGAAAAGCGCGAGCGAGAACACTCCCGCTGTCAAAGCAAGCGCGGCGATTTCGAGCGGTTTTGCGGTCTCACGCTCCGATCCGCACAGGCGCGTGGCGAAGTGCCAGGCGCACAGCACCAACGCGAGCGCGCAGGCAACGGCGCTCGCGGGTGAACGGCCCCACGGCCGGATGATCTGCGGCCAAGCGAAACGATAGCCGTA
>JAVBRL010000055.1:0-15747 GCA_031547985.1 Synergistaceae bacterium | reverse complement strand
TTTCGAGCGCCGAGGCGGGGGACATCGTCCTGATCGCCGGCAAGGGGGCGGAGGATTACCTGGTCATCGGAGACGAGACGTTCCCCTTTCAAGACAAACAGGTCGTCCTCGATTGGGCGCTCGAGCACGGTGTGGGCATATCTTCATGAGCTTCATGAACCCTACGCCGGATGGCCCTCTTTCCTACGAGCAGGCCGCGCAGGCCGCGAACGGGACCTTGATCGGGCCCGCCGAGGGAGCGTTGCCGTCCGCCTTTTTCGTCGACAGCCGCGAGGTGACCGAACATAGCGCGTTCGTCGCCCTCACGGGGTGCCGCGTCGACGGGCATGCGTTTCTGGAGCGGGCCGTCGAAGCCGGGGCCGTTTTTTGCCTCGTGAACGCATCGCACCGCGAGCAGGCCGAGACGCTTTCGAAGCGTTTTGGCAGGGTCGCGTTTCTGTGCGTCGACGACACGGAGCGCGCGCTCGTGCAGCTGGCGAAAACGTATCTGGACGCGCTCGGCGCGCGCATTGTGGGCGTCACGGGAAGCGCGGGGAAGACGACGACACGCGAACTGATCGCGCAGGGGATTGCGTCGCTGGGAGGCGTGCACTCGGCGGTCAAAAGCCACAACACGCTGATCGGCAGCTGCCTCACGGTTTTGAGCGCACCGCCCGGCACGCGGATCCTCGTCATGGAGTACGGCGCGAACCGGCCGCGCGAGATTGCGGAAAACGTTGCGCATTTCCCCCCCACATGGGGGGGGCTCACGTCTGTTTTGCCGGCGCACCTCGAAGGGTTTTCGTCGCTGCGGGGGGTGCTCGCGGCGAAGCTCGAGCTGCTAGGTTCTCCGCGGCTCGATTGGTTTGCCTACAACGCGGATATCCCGATCCTTTCGGAGAACATCGCTCCATATGCCGCGAAGACCAAAAACGTCTCCGTGGGGGAGCGCGGAGCGGATATCCGCATCGTCGCCTCGCGGCTCGAAATGAACGGGGAGACCCCGCTGCTTTCCGTCACGATCGAGGAATGCCCGGGGTGTGCCGAAACGTTTTCGGTTCGCCTTTTCGGTTTCCAGCACGCCACGAACGTGGCTCTCGCCTATGCCGTGGCGAAGGAGCTGGGAGTCGCTGCGGGGGCGTTCGCCAAAAACATTGAAACCATCAGTCCTCTGGCGGGGAGGGGACGGTTTTTCAGAACGCGCTCGGGCGCGTGGATCGTGGACGAAGCGTACAACGCGAACCCCGCGTCGATGCGTTGCTCGCTGATCAACGTGTTGAATTTCTCCCCCCAGGGGCGCCCTCCGGCGCGCCGAATCGCGGTTCTGGGCGGCATGCGCGAGCTGGGCGAACGGACGCGATTTTTCCATGAGGAGTTAAGGCCGTTGATCCAGGAGTTCGAGGAGGTCTATTTCGTCGGTGAAGAGTGGGGTGAGGGTGTGTCTTGGGCCCGGAGCGCGGCGGAACTTCTTCCGGAGCTGCTTCGCACGATTGGCGAAGGCGATCTCGTGCTCGTCAAAGGGTCGCAGTATTATGCCCTGGATGTTCACGTTGTGGAAAAGCTGAAGGAGGACGCCCATGTCGACTAGCTTTTTGCTGATCGTGGCCTTTGTGATGGTGTTGGGGTTTTTCCTGCAGCCGATCTGGATCGCGCGCATGCACGCGCTCAAGATCGAGCAGGGCGGTAAGGCCTATGGCCTGGAAAGTCATAACCGGACGAAGATCGGGACCCCCAGTATGGGGGGCGTGCTCTTTCCGGTCTGTGCGTTTGTGGGGATGTCTCTGATGCTCGTTTTGGGGATGTCCTCGCCGTCGGAGCTCCTGTTTATTTGGATCTACCCCTTTTTGGCGGGGGCTGTGGGTTTTCTGGACGACTTTTTGAAGTTCCGCTCGCATTCCGGCGAGGGATTGAGCAGCTTGCAGAAACTGTTTTTGCAGATCGCGGCGACGGTTCCGTGGGCGGTCGGCGTCGCGTGGAACGGCGTGAATCTGTGGCCTGGTTTGGAGCTTTCCTTATGGGGAGGGTGTCTGCTTTTGATCTTCCTCGGCGTCGGGATCCAGAACGCCCTCAACGTGACGGACGGTTTGGACGGCCTCGCGGCGGGGTGCGTCATCATCTCGTTATTGGGTTGTTTTTATTTCTTCCGGTTGCAGACGGTGATCCTGCGTTGCTCCATGATCGGCATGGCGCTCGTTCTTCCTTTTCTCTGGCATAACGCGAACCCCGCGCACGTTTTTATGGGCGACGGCGGGGCGCATTTCTTGGCGGGACTCATCTTGAGCCTGTGCGTGCACGGAAACGGCCTTGCCGCTGTCGTGCCGATGAGCTTCATGTACGGCGTCGAGATCGTCTCCGTCGCCGTTCAGATATTCGCCATCCGTGTACTGGGGCGGCGGGTTTTTCGCATGAGCCCGATCCATCATCATTTCGAATTGCTGGGTTGGAGCGAAAATCAGATCGTCATCCGCTTCTGGATGATTCAGCTTTTTGGCATGATGGCGCTGGGCCTGCCCCTCATGATGTGGGTGGGGCCCATGAGGTAGGGGGTTAAGATGGCGAAAAAAACGAACCCGTCGACAAAACGTGTCCCAAGTGGCAAAAGCGTCAAAACCGAAAAAAAGGCGAAAAACATCAAAAAAATCTCTATTCTGGGCGCGGGCTTGAGCGGCAGGGCGCTTGCGCGCCTCGCCTGCCGCCATGATTACGAAGTCTTCGTCTCCGAAGCGGGCATCCTGAGCCCGGAGATCCGGGACTTTTTCACGAGTATGCGCGTCGCCTGGGAAGAAGGGGGCAATACGGAACGCCTCGAGGACGCCGACCTGCTCGTCGTCAGCTCCGGTGTTCATCCTGATGTCCCCGCGCTGCGATCCGCGCGCGAAAAGGGTGTTCCGGTCTCGGGCGAACTCGATTTCGTGCTGCCGTACCTGCACGGTACCCTGATCGGCGTGACGGGGAGCAACGGCAAGACGACGACGACAAGCCTCATCGGACACCTGCTCAAGTCGGCGGGCGTCGACGCGGCGGTGGCCGGGAATATCGGCGAGCCGCTGGCGGATTTTGCCGATCGTAAATGGGACGCCATCGTCGTGGAGCTGAGCAGTTTCCAGCTCCACTGGACGGATATGCTTTCCGTCGATTACGCGGTCGTTACGAACCTCGCCCCCGACCACATCGACTGGCATGGGTCCTACGAAGCGTACGTGCGGTCGAAGGTGAAGCTCGCCGAACGGGTCAAGCCGAGTGGTGCCGCTGTCGTCCAGCTCTCGGAGCTGGGGCACTATGCGAACTGTCCCGGCACGCTCTACCCGCTGGCGTGGCTCGATACGCAGATGACCCAACAGGCGGCCGTTTCGCTCGACGAGCACGGCAAACGCTGCACGCTCCTGACGCCGGAAGGGACGAAAGAGCTTTTCACGTTTGACCAATTGCGCCTCCTGGGGAGGCACAACCTTGAAAACGTGGCGATGGCGATGACGATCGCCTCGCTTTACGGTCCTTTCGAACCCGCGCGGCTTTCCGAAGCGCTCATATCGTTCGACGCCCCGGCACATCGCTGTGAATACGTCGATACGGTGGACGACGTCCGCTTCGTCAACGATTCGAAGGGAACGAACGTCGCGGCGGCAGTCACCGCCCTCTCGTCGCTCGAGGGGACGAAAGTGGTCATCCTGGGTGGGCAGGGCAAAGGAGAGTCCTATTCGCAGCTGGCAGACGCTGTCAAACGGTATGCCGCGTGGGCGGTCCTTCTGGGCGCCGAGCGCGAGAAGATCGCCGCGGCGCTCGAAGAGGCGGGTTTCGATCACATCGTGTTCGTGGGCGACATGGGTGAAGCGGTGCGCACGGCATTTGGTAAGGCGACGTCGGGGCAGACGGTGCTTCTGTCGCCCGCGTGCACAAGCTGGGATATGTACGCCAATTACAAAAAACGCGGAGAGGATTTCGTGTCCGCCGTGGCTTCGTTGCAAAAGGAACGGAGCGCGAAAGGCCGCAAAAAATCGAAAAAGGCGGTTCCCAATGGAACGCCTAAATCCTAGACAGCGCTTTCACCTGAGGACAGACCCGCTTTTGTGGCTGATTCCGTTTTTCTTGAGCGGGGTTGGCATCTTGATGATCACGTCGACGACGAGCCCGACGATCTTCGAGCATGGGGGAACCCCTTTCATCGTGGGTATCCGCCAAGGGCAATGGCTTTTGATCGCGCTTGTCGTGATGTTCGTTACGTATTCGGTGCCACTCCGCTTTTGGCGCAAAACGAGCGGTTTTTTCTGGCTCGTGGCGTACGCGCTCACGTGGGCGACGCTCGTTCCGGGGATCGGCATGGCGGTCGGTGGCGCGAAACGCTGGATCAACCTCGGTTTCGTGACCGTGCAGCCGAGCGAGCTTCTCTATCTGATGACGAGCATCCATTTGGCGAAGCTCTTGAACCGCGCGGAATGTTCCTCCGGCGACCTTTTCGTGCGAGACATCGTCCTTGTGGTGATCGGCGCCGCGCCGCTTTTATTGCAGCCGGACTTCGGAACGCTCTTGCTTCTTTTCGCCATCGGCATGGGGATGTATGTCGAGCGGTATGGCTGGAAACGCCCGCTCTTTTGCGCGCTGATCGCGCTGTTGTTACTGGGAGCGATGATCGCCTTCACCCCTTACCGCATGCGCCGGGTTCTGGCTTTTTTGGATCCCTGGCATGATCCGCTGGGCGCGGGCTTTCAAGCGATTCAGGGGTTGATTGCGTTTGCCAACGGCAGCGTCGGAGGGCTGGGGTTGGGGCACGGGTTTCAAAAACTGTATTATCTTCCGGCTTCATACACGGACTTCATCTTTGCGGCGCTCGGCGAGGAGCTGGGGTTGATCGGCACGCTCGGTGTGCTGTTTCTCTTTTTCTTCTGGTCGTTGCGCTGCCGGCGTGTCTACGGGATGCTCGCCGTCGGGTATCGGACCTCCTTGACGTGGGGGCTGCTTTTGACCGTCGTTTTGCCGCTTGTTATCAATGTCTCGGGGGTAACGAAACTCATGCCGCTCACGGGCATGCCGTTGCCATTCGTGAGTTACGGGGGGAGTTCCCTTGTTTCGATGTGGGCGCGCGTGGGGATTTTGCTGCGCCTGTGCAAGGATGCCTCCGGCGGTGATGGGGTGGACTCTGCGTGAAACGTCGGCTGCTTTTGGTCGCCGGGGGAACCGGAGGGCATATCGTGCCGGCCGTCGCGTTCGGACAGTGGATCGCGCGTTTTCACCCCCAGATCGAGCCGGTTTTCGCCTGCGGAAACCGCGCGCTCGAGCGCGAGATTTACGCGCATTTCGGGGTCGAACCGCACATTGTCGGCCTGGAGGGGTCATTCATGAGCGGGGGGTTGCGGACGCGGATTAAGCGTGTGTCGCAGTTCGTCTTGGCTTTCGGGCAGGTCCGGACGCTCGTGCGCGACGTTGTCAAACCGGACGCCTGTCTCCTCTTCGGGGGGTATTTGAGTTTTTTGTTTTTGTTGGATTGCGTGCGCCGAAAAGTGCGGGTTGCGACACAGGAGCAAAACGCCTATGCGGGGCGCGTCACGCGGCTGGCAGCGCACCTCGGAGTGCCGGTGCTCGCGGGATGGCCGCAATGCCGCCCGCTGAAAGAAAGCGCCTTTACGGAAACGGGAACGCCGATCCGTGCGTTCGAACTCTCTTCGCGCGATGAGGCGTGGAAAAAGCTTGGCCTGGAGGGAGGACCGCCCCGGGGGACGATCATGGCGGTTCTCGCCGGATCGCTTGGAGGAGTCCAAGGGCTTTTCGAAACGCGGCTCGCTTCTTTTGAACACGGACCTGAACTCGAGGACGGCGCGATTTTATTCGTGGGGGCGTCGAATGTTTACGAAAAACGGGGTAAAAGGCACTACATGCCGAAGACGTGGGATATGGCGGCCGTCTATTCGTTGGCGGACGTGGTGATTACGAGGGGAGGTGGAAGCACGCTTGCGGAGCTCAGGGCTTTGGAAATACCGAGCTTGGTTGTCCCTTGGCCGGCGTCGGCGGACGATCACCAGCGGTATAACGCGAACATGTTCAAGGAACTTGCAATCGGAGACCTTATCGACGAGAATGAATTCGATACTGACGATTTTGAAAAAAGGCTGAAGAAAGTTTGCCTAAAATCGTCGAAAAAGACTTCACATCAAAAACCTACTGTGTATAATGCTGCTGGAAAAAGTTGCGAAGCGCTTTTGCGCGCAGTTTTTCCTGACATTTGAAGGGAGCGATTCGGAGTGGAAGTGGATTCCGCCTTGAACGTCGATAAAGACCAGCGCGTGCATCTCATGGGTATCGGCGGCGCTGGGGTGAGCGGTCTGGCGATACTGCTGAAACAAATGGGAGCACAGGTTTCGGGGTGCGATATGGCCCGGACATTTTACGTCAATAGAGTCGAACAACAAAAAATTAAAGTCACGTTGGAGCATCACCCGAATCATTTGGATATTTATAAACCGGATTTATTGATCTATACGAGCGCCATTCCCGATGATCACGCGGAGATCGTCGAAGCGCGCCGGCGTGGAATCGCCGTTGCGAAACGGGGAGAGGTGCTGAGCTGGTTTTTCAACAAACGCTCCGGTGTGGGCGTCGCCGGAACCCACGGCAAGACGACGACTTCCTCGATGATCTCGTTGATCGCCGAACAAGCGAACTGCAGCCCGACGGTCGCGATCGGTGGGGAGCTCTCCGATATCGGCTGTAACGCGAAGCTCGGTTCGGGCGATTTCATGGTCGCCGAACTTGACGAGAGCGACGGATCATTCGAACTCTTCAACCCGGAGATTGCCGTTGTCACGAATATCGACTGGGATCACATGGACCACTATCCCTCTTATGATCTGGTGCTTGAAGCATTCGAGCGCTTCGTGCGGGGACGAAAGGACGGCGGAGCGTGCATCGTCTGCGCCGAGGACGCAGGTGTGCTCAAACTGCTTGAGCGCGTGCGCCCATGCGACGATTTCATCACCTACGGATGGGGAACGGGTTGGGATTGGGGTGCGACCGAGGTCTGCCACGTTCTGGGCGGCGGCGTCGCCTACATGGTGAACCACAAGGGGCGCAAAGTCGGTAAAGTGGTGCTCTCCGTTTCGGGCGAACACAACGTCCTCAACTCGCTCGCCGCGATCGCGGCGTCTTCGCTGATGGGGATTCCGTTCGACTGTGCGGTCGGGGCGTTGCGGTCTTTTACGGGTGCGCAGCGCAGGTTGCAACTCGTCGACGAAGTCGGTTCCGTGCTGATCTACGACGATTACGCCCATCACCCCAACGAAATTCACGCGACACTTTCGACGCTGCGCAAGATATTCCCCCATCGCCGTATCGTCGTGGCCTTCCAACCCCATCGCTACACGCGGACCGAGGCGATGTATGGCCAGTTTGCGGCAGCGCTATGTCAGGCCGATCGCATCTACCTGCTCCCCGTTTACAGCGCCGACGAAAAACCGATTGCGGGGGTTTCGTCGCAGTTGATCGCAGACGCGGTGCGCGAATGCGATCGCCCGCGTTTCGTCCTGTGCGATTCGTTTGGCGACGTTTTGAGCTGCATCTCGCTTGATGCGACGGATGATGACCTGATCATCACGATCGGCGCGGGAAGCGTCGGTGGGTTGGGCCGCAAGATTGCCGAGAGGATCGCGGACACCGCGGACCATCAACAAATAGCCGTCGGCTCTTGACGGTTGGGCATGCGAGGCAGGAGTCGCTTGATCGAGTGAAACAGTTGCTTTCGGAGTGGACGACGTGGGGGGTTGGTGGACCGGCGGATCGGTTCCTTACCCCCCACCATTTATATGAGGCACGGGAGTTCATCCGTTGCTGTTGTGGCGAGGGGATGGACTTTTTCGTGCTGGGTGGGGGATCGAACGTCCTCGTCAGCGACCGGGGCTTCAGAGGAGCGGTACTGCATACACCAGGGCTCGACCGGATGGAAGTCGCTTGCGTTTCAGGCGGTGTTGAAATCGTTGCCGAATGCGGCCTGTCGTTGCGGAAGGTTTTTTCCATCGCACATGAGAACGGCTGGAGCGGGCTGGAGTTCGCCGTGGCGATTCCGGGCACAGTAGGTGGCACCTTGAATGGAAACGCCGGTTCGAGGATGGGTTCGATCGGTGAGTGTGTCGAGTGGATCGAAGCGCTTGATGTGAAAGGGGTCTCCCATCGAATCGGGCGCCGTGAGATGGATTGGGATTACAGGCGGTGTGGAGTGGACACGGACACGTTCGTTTTTTTAGAGCGTTGTTGTCTGAAGCTCGCATGTTCGACGCGCGAGGAGGTGCGCCGGCGTGTCTCGGAAGCCGCGAAGCTGCGTTCGGAACAGCCTTATGCTGAACGGTCGGCGGGGTGTGTTTTTAAAAACCCTCCGGGGCAGAGCGCAGGATACCTGCTCGACCAGGCCGGGTGCAAAGGGCTTTGCGTCGGTGACGCGTGCGTATCCGGCCGCCACGCCAATTTCATCGTCAACCGGGGAAATGCCCGCGCTGACGATATCTGGAACCTCGCGCGCCTGTGTCGCGAACGGGTGCTGCGCCACGCGGGGATCGAACTGGAGTACGAGGTGCGCTTGATTGGCGAGTTCAAGGAGAGCTAGATCGAAATCGTGGAAATGGAAGTTGCTCTTGATCGCGGTCGTCTTAGGGATCATCCTGCAGCTGGAGGCCCGTTTTCAGACTTTACGCCTCGTCAGTTTGAGCGTCGAACCCGCGAGCGTGATGGAAGACCGGATCGCATGGAAGGCCGTTTCGCCGCGATGGGAGCGGATATGGCCCGAGCTCTTGTGGAACGAACGTTTTTTTTGCGAGGAGATCGAAAAATATTATCCTGTCAAAACCGATTTACAATTGACGGGATGGGGACATTTCGTGTTGCATGTGGAGCCGCTCAAACCTGCGCTGACGCTTTCGTGGTTCAATGCGCTTTGGTACGTCAGCGCATCGGGACGTATCTGGCGCGCGAATCTGCCCACGAATCTGGAGATCCGGACGATCCTGCCTCCGCAAGGACCTGTCGTCGTCTGGGGTGAAGGGTTGCCGACGCCGCTCGCGACGCCGGAGTCGAGCCGCGATATCTATGTTGCCAGCTTGCCGATCGAACGGATCACGGGGTGGCTGAAGGCGCTCGATGATGTAAAATGGGCGCAGGACGCGCAAGTGTTGATCGTCAAGCGGACGGAGGGGCGTAATATCGTGCAGTTGCTTCTTTCCGCACCGCCCGGAGCGCCGCAGGAAGTCATCCTGAAGGAGGACGCGTCGGACTGGCGGGCGGTGGCGGGTGCAATAGAAAAAATTCATCCTAATTTTCTCAATAATTCCATTTCCCTATTGGTGGATGCGACGTATCGGGATAAAATCGTAATCAGAAGTCGGGACAGAAAATAACGGATGACACATAAAAGACAAGGGGGCCGCGGCGCGTTGTTTAAAAAAGCCTCGAACTCAGGTGGTTATAACGATCCGGATATACTGGTGGGGCTCGATCTGGGCACCACGAAAATTGCGGTTGTCGTCGCGGAACGCGATGCGAAATCGGTTGAAGCGCAGATCATCGGGATCGGCTACGCGCCCTCGAACGGAATCCGAAAAGGGTTGATCGTCAACCTCGACCAGGCGGTTCGCTCCGTCAAACAAGCGCTTCAAGACGCGGAAAACATGGTGGGGCTCGAACTGCGAGACGTCACGGTCTCCTTCAGCGGCGGAGAGATCAACAGCGTCCGCTCGAAGGGCATGATTTCGCTTGGCCGCGCGCCGAGGCAGGTTATGCAGCTTGATGTCGAAAGGGTCATCGAGGCGGCGCAAGCGGACGTCTCCATCCCCGCGAATCAGAGCATTCTGCATACGATCCCCGTGAATTACTCCCTGGACGGCAATCAGGGCATCGACGATCCGCTCGGCATGACGGGAATGCGCCTTGATATCGACTTGCAATCCGTCATCGTCCCCACGGCGAACGTGCAAAACGTCCTCAACTGCGTCGAAAAGGCCGGGCTCAACGTGACGGGCCTCGTGATCAAGCCGCTTGCGGCGGCCTTGGGATCGCTTTCCCCTGAAGAAGCGATGGCGGGGGCCGCGAGCGTCGATGTCGGGGGAGGCACGGCGGGAGTCGCCGTTTTTTCCGACGGTAGGCCGCGCCACCTGGCGGTGATTCCCGTCGGAGGAGACCACATCACGAACGATGTGGCTTGCGTGCTCAAGGTTCCGCTGAACAAAGCGGAAGAACTCAAAAAACAGGTTTCGCTGTGCGACGACGACGACGAAACGACGGAGGACAGCTTGGAGTTCGAGTACATGGGGCGAGGGTACGTCTGTTCGAAAAGAGACCTCGTCGAGATCATCCAGTGCCGTGTGGAGGAGCTGTTCTCCTCACTCGTTAAAACGGAGATCGATCACGCGCAGGCATCGATGCTTCCCGCCGGACTCGTCCTGACGGGCGGATTGTCGCGATCCGCGGGGATCGACGCGTACCTGAACCGAATTTTGGGGATGGCCGTGCGCGTCTCATTGCCGATCGACTCGAACCGGATGCCCCCGCAGCGGGGAACGCAGGAATACTCCGCAGCTTCGGGTATCATTCGCTACATGGTCGAAAAGGAGCGGGACCCGTTTCGCTATATCGAATCCCCTCTGTCCGTACTCAAAGGGAAGTCGGGTCCTGTTGCCGCTTCGGAGCGGACGCCGCGCGTCCCGCCGAGCGGACGCCCTTCGCCGGACGATAAGCCGCCGAACAAGGAAGGTTTCATGGAATCCCTCGTTCGGACGTTCAAGGAACTTTTTTAGTTTTTTAGTGGGCGGGAGGAACGCGCAAGATGCCGGAAATTTTTCAAATAGATCGAGGCCAGCCCCAAACGCGTGAAGTCATCAAAGTCGTCGGTGTCGGGGGCGGCGGGAACAACGCGTTGAACCACATCATCCGCGGCGGCGTTACCGGCGTGGAGTTTGTGGCCGCGAATACCGATATGGCGCACTTGGAGCTGTGCGAGGCGTCCAATCGTATCGTGCTGGGGCGTCAGCTGACCAGCGGTTTGGGCGCGGGAGCGAACCCCGAAATCGGTATGAAATCGGCCCTCGAGTCGCGCGACGAGATCCGCGGCATGCTCGAAGGGGCCGACATGGTCTTTATCGCGGCGGGCATGGGCGGTGGCACGGGAACGGGGGCTTCCCCCGTCATTGCGGGCATTGCGAAAGAACTGGGCGCGCTTGTTGTGTCCGTGGTGACGCGACCGTTTTTGTTCGAGGGAAAGCGGCGCCTCAATCAGGCGGCCGAGGGGATCGAACGTCTGCGCGATCAGGTCGATGCGCTTATTGTGATCCCGAACGATCGCCTGCTCGCCATTTCCGACCGCAGAACGTCGCTCAACGATGCTTTCAAACTCGCCGACAGTGTACTGCATCAGGCTGTCCAGGGCGTCACCGACTTGATCCTGCGCCCCGGCCTCGTCAATGTCGATTTTGCGGATATGCGCACGATCATGAGCAATGCAGGATCGGCCATCATGGGAATCGGCGAGGGGTATGGCGAAAACCGCGTGGCGAGTGCCGCGCATAGTGCGATCAACAGTCCCTTGATGGAAACACCGATGACCGGCGCCAAAGGCGTGCTCTTCAATATCACGGGTGGCGCGAACGTCGGCATTCACGAGATCAGCGAGGCGGCGAGCGTCATCAACGAAGCGACCGACGACGATGCGACCGTTATCTGGGGTCACGTCTTCGACCCGGAGATGGAGGATGCCGTCCAGATAACGGTGATCGCGACCGGTTTTGCGCCTTCGGCAGGCCCTGCGAGGAATACGCCTTCTCCTGCGCCTAGGCAGCCGCGTATCGAAGTTCAAACCGCCCCCGAACCCACGAGGAAAACGGACCCCGCGAAGGCCAAAGAAGAAAAACCGCGCGAGGCTCCTCAGGTCGTGAAAAAAACCGAGCCCCGCGAACCCGATGCACGTCCGACGCACGTCGAAAACGACCTCTTCAAGGGGAGCGGCGTACCCACCAATCAGCTCGACGTTCCCTCCGTGCTGCGAAAAAGGCAGAGCCCTGAGGCCTAAGCGAGACGCGAAGCGCGGAAAACCAACCTCCTGGGATAGCTGGGACGCCTATCGCAAGGAGGAATCGTGGACAACCGAAGCGCTTAAGGGAGGCGACCTCCCTTGGGCGCTTTTTTATCCCGCCGATTATTCCGTCGGCAGTGTGAACCTGGGCATTCATTACATTTACGAGTGCCTGCGCCTCGAAGGTGTGCACGTGGAGCGTTTTTTCAAAACGCCCATCCCTTATCGCTCCGTGGAAAACGACACGCTTTTGGAGCGATTTCCCCTGATTACTGGCGGCATCTCCTATGAGGGAGATGTCGTCTCTTTTTTCGAATGGCTGCACGCCGGGGGCATCGAACTCTCACGCGAGAGGCGAGCTGAACGTGACGCGCAGATCGTCGGTGCCGGAGGGGCGCTTTCGTACATCAACCCCCTGCCGCTTTGCGCCGTGTGCGATTTCATCGTCCTGGGAGAGGCCGTGCCGCTGGTGCCGTTTATCGTGCGGAAGCTGCGCGATTGGCGTCACCACGGCGAGCGTTTTCGCCTGCTCGAAGAGCTCGCTGAAAACGACTCGATCCTTGTGCCGGCGATTCACTTGGAGGGAAAAAAACTCGCTGAGATCGCCCCCCGGAGTGTATCCGTGCAGCGGGCGGACGTGCCGCTCGAAGCGGATGGTTCGCCGGGGCGAAGCGCTTGGGTGACGCCTCGGAGCGTTTGGGGGCGTCCGCTTCTCGTCGAATTGCAGCGGGGGTGTGCCCGCCGTTGTCCCTTTTGCACGCTTCCGAACTGTTTTGGCCCAATGCGCCAGCGTTCGGTCGAAAGCGTTTTGAACCTTCTCGACCGGGTGCGAGCCAACGCGTCGTTCGACCGGGTGGGGCTCGTGACGGCCGAGGCGGGTGACTACGTGCACTTGGAGACGGTTTTGGACGCCTTGGAACACTCCGGTTTGTCGGTTTCCTTCGCGTCGCTGCGTATCGACGCACTCACGGAGCGAATGATGCGAATGCTGCTTGTCGGAGGGCGGCGCAGTTTCACCGTCGCGCCCGAGGCAGGGAGTGACCGCCTGCGGGCGGTTGTCGGCAAGACGTTCACGAATGATTTCGTCATCGAGAAGCTCCATTTGGCTCGCTCGCTTGGGGCGCGCCAGGTCAAGCTCTATTTTATGGTGGACCTCCCGACGGAGACGCCTGAGGACGTCTGTGCCATTGCGGAGCTGTGCGCGCGAGTCGTCGGCGAGACGGGTCTCGACTGCGTCGCCTCGGCCGCTCCTTTCGTGGCGAAGCCGCGAACTCCTTGGTGGGGTCGCGATCTGTCGTCGATGCCCGCGATCCGGCAAAAATATGCGCTGATCGCGAATAAGCTCGCTTCTTCAAAGGCCTCGAAAAAGATCGACTTGCGCCTGGGGAGCCTGAAAGAGGCGCAGCTCGAACGTTCGATCGCCTGGTATGGACCGGAGGAAAGCCGCGTGCTCGCGCGGGGCGTCGCAAGCGGTGCTCGTGTGCCGTTCGCCTTGCCTGAACGCGCGCGTGTGCGCGAAATCCTGAACGCCTTGGGTTTTTAATGATGAAAATAGTGTAATATTATAGGCAGCACAAACGTTCCGGAATATATCGCCCGCGCGGAATGGAGAGATACCATGCCAAAAGACCGGAAGGATTCGAAAAGAGATAAGGATTTCGATTTCAAGGAAAGGCCGGCGATGTTTGCCTTCGGGCAGTTGATCTTGCCGATTTTGGCGCTCGTGGCGATCGGAATCCTGTTTTTAGGGATAAAGCTCTTTTTCCTGACTCCGGGAGCGCCCCAAACCGCGCAGGCGCCGACCGTACTTGAGGCGCTTCCCGCCGTTTCGGCCGAACCGCTTCCGCAGCCGGTCGCGAACGTCCCCACGCAGCCGCAGATGCCACCTGCGGCGAGCAGCGTGAAAAAACAGCCCGCGACGGGGGCGAAGCCACAACCGGGTACCAAGGTGACGTTCGCCGAGCCGTTCGACCCGACGAAACAGGCGCCTTCGGGCGCACGGACGGGGACGGCCGCCAAGACGAAAACGCCTCCTGCGACGACGGCCAAATTGCCCCCGCAGCAGCCGGCGAAGACGACCCCACCGAAAACGTCGTCTGCCGGAGCGTCGGCAACGTCGCCAGGTGTGCCCAAAACGGTCAAAACGCCTCAGACTCCCGCGGCGACGCCGCCTGCGGTCGCTGCGCCCGCCAAGGGGACATGGGAAGTCCAGATTGGGTCGTTCGCACAAAAGAGCGGTGCCGAGACGGTCGCGGCAAAAGCGCGACAGGAGGGGTATTCTTCGCGCGTCGCCGAAGGGCTTGTCGGCGATAAACGCTGGTATCGCGTGCGCGTCGTTGCGGGTAACGACCGTGCGAAAGCGGCTGCCCTCGCGTCGGAGCTGGAGGCGAAAGGCTACCCCGTGCTGGTCGTTCCGGCCAACTGAAAACCGAAAACAAAAATGTCCGGTTTCGTTAAAGAGGTCCTCGATCGCGAGGTTTGCATCGATTACGTGGCTAGGGAGTTGCGATTTCCCTGGTCGGTTGTGAGCGAAGACGTTTCGCTCGAGGCGTGCGACGGGCGCCGTATGGCGCGCGACCTCGTAGCGGGGGCGCCTTATCCCGCCTACGCGCGCAGTTTGCGGGACGGTTACGCCGTGCGCAGTGCGGATGTCGTGGGAGCGAGCGCCGGAGCGCCCGTTTTTCTGCGTTTCGCGGGTGCCGTAGAGATGGGAACCTTGCCGCATACCGTACTCGGCCGCGAGGAGGCGGTCTCCATCCCCACGGGGGGACTGCTGCCCGAAGGAGCCGACGCCGTTGTGATGGTCGAGTCGACCGCTCCCGCCGGAGCTGGAGGAGAGTGGATCGAGATCCGTTCGGCCGTTTCACGTCAGGAAAACGTGATGGCGTGTGGCGAGGAGTTTCACGAGGGGGGCGTTGTGCTCTCGCAGGGAGAGGCTCTCGATTTTCGCGCCGTCGGGATTCTGGCGACGCTGGGTATCACAAAAATTTCCTGCTGCGATTTGAAAATTTCGATCCTGAGCACGGGCGACGAAATCGTTCCCGTTGCGACCGATCCGCTGCCTCCGGGGCATGTGCGCGATGTGAACGCCGCCTACCTGCGGACGTTGCTCGCGCGCTACGGCTTTGCCGCACGCGAACGCGGCATCGTGCCGGACGACGCGGATGCGCTGCGAGTGCGGATCGACGAGGAATTGAAATCGTGCGACGTTCTGCTTTTGAGCGGAGGATCGTCCGTGGGCGTCCGCGACCACAGCACGGCGCTGCTCGAAGCGCTTCCCGATCCGGGTCTTTTGGTGCGGGGCGTGAACATCGTGCCCGGCAAACCGACGCTGATCGCGGGCTCGCACGAGCCGCGAAAGCTCGTCCTGGGCTTGCCCGGACACCCTCTTTCGTGCCTCGTGGTCGCTTTTTGCCTTCTGATTCCTCTGTTGCTCAAGCTTTGCGGGGCGCGCGAGAGCTCGCCAAACATCCTGAAACTTCCCTTGGGGCGCGACCTCGCGGGCAGCACGGGGCCCGAGGAATGGATTCCCGCACGCGTCGAAAACGGCCGGGTGCTGCCGATTCCGGCCAAGTCGGGCTACGTCGCGGCGCTCAAGGGGTGCGCGGGGTTCGTGCGGTTGCCGGGCAATCGCGAAACGGCACGTGCGGGAGAGGAAGTGGAGCTGTGGATATGGTGACTGGACGGGGATCGGAACACGTTTCGTGCGAGGAAGCCTACGCGCTTTTAAG
>JAVBRL010000112.1:0-2528 GCA_031547985.1 Synergistaceae bacterium | reverse complement strand
ACTTTTGCGTACGATCATTATGAACGCTTCGGCGCCGCCAGGTCAAGGGGAGCCCCTGGGCGCGAGCCTCTTCAGCTCTTGTTCCTGAAAAAGATCCGCATGGGAGTACCGGTGAAATCGGCTAGGGCGCGAAGACGGTTCTCCAGGTGGCGCGCGAACGATTTGTCGACCAGATCCGTATCGTTCACGAAAAAGACGAACGCGGGAGGCGCCCCCTGGGCCTGCGTGCAGTAGTTGATCTTGAGGAGCTTGCCGCGGCCGTCGCTCGGCATGCGGTCAAAGGAAAGCACGTCGCGCACGAGGCGGTTGAGCTCCGGCGTCGGAATGCGCCGGCAACGATTGCTCTCGATTTGCTCGAGCAGCTCGGGCAGTTTGAGGATACCGCGCCCCGTCTTGGCCGAGATGAAAAGTGACGGCGCAAACGACGCGAAACGCAGTTCGTCGGCCAGAAGACGTTTCATCTTGTCGCCGATCTTCGCCTCGGAGGGAGCCAGGTCCCACTTGTTCACCGCCAGGACGAGGCCGCGTCCGCGCTCCAGGATGTAGCCGGCGAGTCGCTTGTCCTGGTCCGTCACGGGTTCGGACGCGTCCAAAAGCAGCACGGCGATATGCGCGCGCCCGATCGCCTGGAACGTGCGCACGTTCGAATAGTACTCGATGTCGCTGTTCACGCGGCTCTTGCGGCGCAAACCGGCCGTGTCGATCAGGCGAAAACGCCGCCCGCCATACTCCCAGAGCGAGTCGACGACGTCGCGCGTCGTTCCCGGCACGTCGCTCACGAGCGCGCGCTCCGAGCCCAAAAGCGCGTTCAAAAGGCTCGACTTGCCGACGTTCGGACGCCCCACGAGCGTGACGCGGATCGTGTCGTCCGCCTCGTCCGCTTCGCCCCCCTCGTCGAGGTCCGGTTCCTCGGGCAGCAACGAGACGAGCTCGTCGAGCAGGTCGGAAAAATTCCGGTTATGCTCGGCGCTGACGCCAAACACACGCTCGAATCCCAGACGATACCCCTCGAGGGCCAGGTCCTCCTGCTTGGGATTGTCGAGCTTGTTCATCACGACGATCACGGGTTTGCGGCTCTTACGCAACAGCGCAGCGATCTCCTCGTCGAGCGGCGTCACGCCCTCCCGGCCGTCGAGCACGAAGAGCACGAGCTGGCTTTCGCCGATGGCGTGTCGCACTTGTCGCGTCACCCCTTCGAGGAAGACATGATCCTCCGAGGCCATGATCCCGCCGGTGTCGACCAGGAAAAAGCGCGATCCCTCCCACTGCGCTTCGCCGTAAAGGCGGTCGCGCGTCACGCCGGGGATGTCGTCGACGATCGACGCACGCCGCCCGATAATGCGGTTGAAAATAGAGGACTTGCCCACATTGGGACGTCCCACGAGTGTTACGATGGCCATATTGATTTCGCTCCTCACCTAATTTGAACCTTATACAAAAATGATTATACCCGGAAAAATTTAATCGAGCCGGACGACGACGTTCGGGAAGCCCCGGCGCGAATGCGCGATCTCGAAAAACGGGGCCAAAAGCTCGTGAAGAGCATTCAAACGGTCGGTGCGAATCCATATTTTTTTGCCGTCGTCCCAAAACGGAAACCCCGCGCGCTCGAGTTCGCGCAGCAGGGTTTGTGCGGCAAAATGCGGCGCATCGAGCTCGATCAGCGGCAGGAACGGCGGAAGGTCGAGCAACTTTCGCTCGCGCAGTTCGCGCTCCCAAAAAACGCGAGGGCCCCGCGCGGCCCCCTCCTGCCAGCCACGCCCCGGGCGGCGGCTTTGCACGACAACCTTTCGCGCATCGGGATCGATCCCGCGCCAGCACGACTCCCAAAGCAACGAAAACGCGCGTGCGCGCGCGTCGTAATCGGGACGATACGCCTCGGCGTCCGCGTCGATCCACCCCACGCACCCCACGTTGCGAACGTCGCAGAGGGCGAGCGCTCTTCGCGTCCCCACCGTCAACGTCGGCCGATCTTCCGGTGGCGCATCAGGAGAAGTTTCCTCCTCGTCGTCGCACAAACGCAGAGAGGCTCGTCGAGACAAAAGGCGTTTCGCTTCCTCATACACCGCCCCGAGCCCCGGGCGCGCCGCGGCGAGCAGAAACGAGCCGCACTCGGGGCATGTCTGCGGCAGGGGCGCACGGCGTCCGCAGAACGTGCATGCGAGTTCGCCCGAGCGCACCAGGCGCATCCCCGATCCGCACCGATCGCAACAGGCGACGTACGCGCATTCGCGACACGCGATCTCCCCCGCGAACCCCTTGCGGTCGAGCAGCCACAACACGTCTTTTTTCGCGACCAGTGCCTCACGCGTCGTTCGCAAAAGCGGTTCGCTGATCTTCACGGGATCTTCCACACCCGCAACACGGGCTTCGCGCGCCAGATAGGCGTCAACGAAGACAAGACGACTCGCGGGCACTTTCACATCGTCGAAACACCCCCGCATGGCGACCCGAGGCGAAGGCATGCGCCCACCCAGGACAAGCCTCGCTCCACAAAGGCGCGCGCGCTTCGCGAGCACCGTGCGCAG
>JAVBRL010000237.1:0-3913 GCA_031547985.1 Synergistaceae bacterium | reverse complement strand
TCGATCTTGGCCCCCATGCGCTTGAACTCGTCCGCGTGCAAAAAGCGCGAGTCGAACACGCTTTCGTGGATCACGCTCGTCCCCTTCGCGAGGCACAACAGCGCCATCATCTGCGGCTGCAGGTCGGTCGGGAAGCCCGGGTGCGGCAGCGTCTTGAGCGACACGCCCGAAAGCCGCCGCTTGCGCGAGACGGTCACGCGCCCTTCGCCCGCTTCGACCACGGCGCCCGCCTCCTCGATCTTCGCCAGCAGCGCCTCGATGTGCGACACGTCGAGGTCCGTCACCGTCACCTCGCCGCCCGAGATCAGCCCCGCGAGCAGGTACGTGCTCGCCTCGATGCGGTCGGGGATGATGTCCACTTCCGCCTCCGCCAGCTCCGACTGCCCCGCGATGCGGATCGTCCCCGTCCCCTCGCCCTCGATGGCGACTCCCATCGCCTTCAAGGTCTCGACCAGGTTCACGATCTCCGGCTCGCGGGCCGCGTTTTCGATCACGGACTCCCCCGGCGTCAATGCCGCCGCCATCAGAATATTCTCGGTCGCCCCCACGGAGGGAAAATCCAGATAGATGCGCGCGGGCTTGAGCCCCTTGGTCTCCGTGTGGATCGATCCGTGGTCGATCGACAGGTCGGCTCCCATCTTGGCCAGCCCCTTGAGGTGCAGGTCGATCGGCCGCGAGCCGATCGCGCACCCTCCGGGCAGCGGCAGCACCGCGCGGCCGCAACGGGCCGCCAGCGGACCCAGCACGAGCGACGACGCGCGCATCTTGCGCACGAGCTCGCCCGGCGTCTCCCAGCGAAGCTCCTCCGGCACGTCGATCCGCATGCGGTTGTTCTCGAACTGTACGTTCGCTCCCAGGTGCCGCAGGAGCGCCGACATCGTGTGGATGTCGTGCAGGTCGGGCACCCGGTTGAGCGTGAGGCTTCGCCCCTTGAGCAACAACGCCGACGCCATCACGGGGAGGGCCGCGTTCTTCGCTCCTTGAGCGGACACCGTTCCGCTAAGCGCGACGCCCCCCTCGATTCTCATCACTTCTTCCAATTCCGCGTCACTCCCATTCGTGTCGTGCGCGCCCGCAGAAGGGCACGCCCATGTAGACGGCGAAGGCCGTACGTCCCATTTGCGATCCATTATAATCCCAAAGCGAGACGCGCGCGTTTTCAAAGAATAAAAAAATCGGGACGCGCGAACACGTCCCGATCGTCGGATTATTTTATTCTTACTGCGCTTCCCGCGAAAACGGGTCGCCGAGGGCGGCGACCCCTACGCCCCACGCCGACGTGGGCGCGGAAAACGCACGAGGCCCAGGCCGACGAACGTCAACACGACGATAGCCGCTTTGACCGCCGAGCCAGTCCCCCTGCCGCCGGGTTTCGAGGATTCGTCGTCAATGCCAAGTATCTTGCCGCCCTCGCACAAACTCGATCCTTTTCCAGTCCTGAAAGTACAGCTTGCCGTTCCATATTGGGAGGAGCTGGCAGTAGCGGTATATGTGGCATCCTGTGGTAACGACAGGAACTCCACAGTGAACTTTCCATCTCCACCAGTTCTTCCTGATTCTGTGCGAGAATAAGAAGGAGCCGTCACCGTAACCTGTACGCTGTGCCCCGAAACGGGCTGTCCCTGAGCGTCGACCACGGACACTTCAAGCTGGCACGAACTGTCCCCCACACTCAGTGTCCTGATGGAGATTGTTCCCTTGCCGCCAATTTCCAGCGTTCCGCTCGCGCTCGCCGTCGCGCCGGCGGCGTCCGTGACCGTGCACGTGTACTCCCCCGCGGTGTACTGCGTCACGCCAATGGTGAGCACGGCGCTCGTCGCTTGCAGAGGCCACCCTTCATGGCTCCATCGGTACGTGTAGGGCGCGGTGCCGCCGCTCGCCGTCGCCGTGAACGTGGCGTCGCCGCTGGCGGCGGAGATTTTGTCCGGCGAGACGGTAACGGAGAACCCCGCCGGTGGAGGAGGCGCGGGGGACTCCACCGTCACGACGCACGTGTCGGAGTGGTTGCCCTCCCACGTCGTGCCCGTGATCGTGGCCGTGCCTTCCTTCAAGGCCGTCACGACAATCATCACGTCCGACGCGCTGCTCGTATGCGAGAGCGACACAATGCCCGCCGGTTCCACTTTCCAGAGAATCTGCTTGTTCGTCGCCTGCCAAGGGGTGATCGTCCCCCCGACAGCGCCGCGATTTTTGTCGGCCAGGTCGAGCGACATCACATGAGGTTTCACGACGAACCCCGTGACGGGGATATTGGGATCCCCACCGCCCGCCGCGCGGGTGATGGTGAGGGTGTAGGTTTCCGTAACGCCCAAACCATTATCCGCACTGACAGCAATTGAATTGGCCCCCACAGCAAGCCCGTTTACCTGAAAATCCTGCGGAAGAGCATTGGATACCTGCTGAACTGGCCCACGATTCACCGAGGCATCAAATGTCGTATCCCCCGAAACCGTCACCGTCACGCTCGTTACCGAGTTACCGACGTTGGCGCTGTAATTTGTCGTTCCTTGTTGAAAGGCTGGCGTCAGCGCGATAGCCCCGTGGTCCAGCTGCAAATCCGTGACCAACGCCGCCTCCGCACCAAGCGTGAACGCGCCCATCGCCGCGAATAAAAACAGCAAACATAAAGCCCACTTCCCCATACGATGTTTGATCAAACAATTCCCAAACATCCCCATCCCCCTCTCCTCGATTGCGGTTCATGAGAAACGAAAAATTTTTTCGACGACAAATTTTGGGTACGGCGGATGCCATGAAAGAAGTTCCTGCGCCGTTCGAAGAAGCGCTACGCCGATTTGAATTCTAGCATTCTTTTAAAATTTTTAAAATCAGGTTGCGTTTCGCGACCCTTTTGCGCAGTTTATATAAATAGAGACGTCTCGTTTTTGAAACACCCGCGCTTATTCCATCCCTATCCGCGCGCGCAGATGACCCGTTGCAACAAGCGAAGTAACACCGGAAACAAACGCAGCAAACTGAACAAAAGGCTCCAAAACACAAAAAAATAGCAACGCCCCCCAACAAGCGACCGAGGCCTTCGGGTGCCGCACATGAGCAAGCCATGCGCGACGCCCGAAAGACCTCGGT
The DNA here is from genome assembly GCA_031547985.1 of Synergistaceae bacterium. GTDB lineage: Bacteria > Synergistota > Synergistia > Synergistales > Synergistaceae > JAVBRL01. The sequence continues at coordinate 826 of JAVBRL010000237.1, read as the reverse complement.
CGTGTTGTTTATCTTTACGTATTGCCGTAATGCCTAACGGAGCGACTCGATTTCGTCCTTCGAAAGCTCCGTCAGGTCGGCGATCAGATCGACTTCGAAACCCCGCGCGAGCATCTTGCGGGCCATCTCGATCGCTTTAAGCCGCCCACCTTTCGCCTCGCCTCGTGCCTCGCCTCGGGCCTCGCCCTGCGCCTCACCCTCGGCGACTCCCTCGTTGCGGCCCCACTCGTACGACTTTTTCTTGAAGTACCGCGTCAAACCCGGTGTCCTCACAATAGGCATCCGTTCCACCCCCTTGAACAATTGGTCCATTTCTCGATCGAATTCCGCCAGCAGCTCCGCCAGGCTCAAGTTCGACAACCCGTCAATAAACTGCAGGATACGTAGCGTCTCGTCCATGGAATAATGCCGCCCCCGCAGAATCCGCAGCAAACCTTTCGCGTATTCCAGCCGTTTGGGCTCGCTGCGCCCCGCCGCGAGCATGCGGCCCGCCGCCGCGACGGCGATCCCCATCGGGTTCGTCCCCGACAAAAGCTCCCGTTCGTCGAGCTCGTCGACGTATACCGTCCGGTACGTCGTCGTGATCCGCGTCTCGAAACACTCCGAAATATACGCCGTCTGCTCCCCCGGCTCGCGCGGTGTCGTGCGGATCGCGAGCGTCGTGAAAGGACGCCCGAAACGCAACGCGATCAGGCACGCGTACTTGTACATCCGCACGTGAAACGGTTCGCTCGAACTCCGCCCGCGCCCCTGCACCTCGCAGTGAAACAGCACGAACGCCGTCTCCCCCGAAACAAGCGGCACATCGACCAAAAGGTCGACGATC
>JAVBRL010000181.1:0-6227 GCA_031547985.1 Synergistaceae bacterium | reverse complement strand
CGGCGATCTCGATCGGCTCGATGTCCTCGAGCCTGCGCGCGGATACGCCGAAACCGCCCATCTCGAAAACGTCGCCGTCGCTTGCCACAATGGCGAGCGAACAACCGCCGGCGCTGCCCGATTCCCACCCCAGAAGGCCCGCCGACGACGCGTAGAGCGTCTCTCCCCAGCCGTCGTTCCACGAGGCCGAGCGCACCGAAACGATGCGCGGGTCAAGCCCCCGGGCGTGCGACGACATCTCGCGGCACCACTCCACCCGCTCGGGATGCGTGATTATGCGCAGGCGCGGATCATCCGCCCGCAAATCGTCGCCGGACGGCAACGGCCCCGCGTAGAGCGAGATCCCCTCTTCCGGCTCGGCCGCACGGGCATTGTGCAGGCTCCAGCTCGCCAGATCGCGAAGCGAATCGCGGTCGAGCGCGCTTGAATAGGCGACGCCCTGGCGCCCGTCTCTAAAAAGAACTCGCAGGCCGATGCCGAAAGAGCAGGCGGAGCTGTTTTCTTCCGGCTTTTCATCGCGCATGGAAAACGTGTTGCCGAATCCGCGCGAAAAAAGGATATCGGCTCCCCACGCCCCTTGATCGGCGGCTTCACCCAAAAGCCACTCCACTCGCCGTTCGATCTCCTGGCGTGGCATTTCAGCAGTCATAGCGGTTTACTTCGCGGCCTCCTGCCGGATGATCTCCACAGCCGCGCGAACATCGTCGGCATTGACGTTGTAGTGGGTCACCATGCGCATGCGCGTCACGGTGTTGCCGTGGAGCAAAAGTCCCTTCGCGCGGCAGCGCGCCTCGAGTGTCGGCGAATCCGCAAATTTACCTCCCAGCTTGAAAAAGACCATATTCGTGGAGTTGGGGACCCGTTCGACCTCGAAACCCGCCTCCGCCAGGAGACGGGCGAGGAGGTTCGCGTTTTCGTGATCCTCCGCCAGACGGTCACGCATGGTTTTAAGCGCCACGAGTCCAGCCGCGGCGCTGATTCCAACCTGTCGCTGTCCACCCCCCAGGCGTTTGCGCCAAAAGCGGGCACGATCGACGAACGCGGTCGGGCCGCACAAAAGGGAGCCCATCGGCGCCCCCAACCCTTTCGAAAGGCAGATCTGCACCGTGTCGACAGAAGCAGCATAGCGTTTGGGGTCGACTCCGAAAAGCGCGCAGGCGTTAAAAAGCCGCGCACCGTCGAGGTGCACTTTCAGTCCCAGCTCGCGCCCAACCTTCGTCACGGCCGCGAACGTCTCAGGGTCGATCGCCGTCCCGCCCGAAAAATTGTGCGTGTTTTCAAGGCACAGCAGCGAGGGCCAGGGGTGATGGACGTTGTTGTCGCGGACGGCTTTCGCCCGCACTTCGGCCACGTCCGGGATGCCGCGCGAATCGTCAAGTGGCGTGGGCATCACTCCCGCAAGGCTCGCGATGCCGCCCCCTTCGTTAAGCCATATGTGCGACATCGTCCCCACAAGCGCGCAATCCCCCGGAACGCAGTGTGTCAGGATGGCGACGAGGTTTCCCATCGTCCCCGAAGCGACATAAAGCGCGCTTTCCGTGCCCAGCAACGCCGCCGCTGTTTCCTGCAGTTCATTGACTGTCGGGTCGTCCTTGAAGACGTCGTCTCCCACCTGCGCACCGGCGATCGCAGCCATCATCTCCGGGGTCGGACGCGTCGTCGTGTCGCTTCGAAAATCCATCACCTTGCCCATCGCCATCGGATCCACACACTCCTCGGGTAAATTTTTTTATGCTCCAAACGTATAAAAACGCTGCAAAATTCCTAGAGAGTGATTCCCAACCTCGCCCAGGGCAAAAAATCCTCGCTCACCGGAATTCCGATTTCCGGACTATGCCGGCTGTCGCCGTGAAAATCGGACCCCGCCGTCGTGTAGAGGCTGTGGCGATCCGCAACGCGCAGATAGTGCCAAATCTGCTCGGTCGTGTGGTGCAGGCTCAGGCATTCGAGTCCCCACAGACCGTAGCTTTTCAATTCTTCCAGCAACAGGTCCATCGCCGCGTCCGTAAGCCCCGTGAGGATCGGATGGGCCAAAACGGCAAGCCCTCCCGCGGCCACGATCGCCTCGATGCTCTCCTTGGGGGACATCCGCGTGCGCCACACGTACGCACTCCCTCCACGCCCTAAATATACCCGAAACGCCGTTCGCACATCGGGAACAATACCCATTTTCACAAGGGCGCGCGCAAAATGCGGGCGCGCAAGAACCTTGCCGCCCGCTTCATGATTGACTTTCTCAAGCGTGATGTCGATTCCCTGCCGTTGCAGCAGCGAGACGATCTCGTCATTTCTCCGGTCGCGAAAGTGCCGTATCCGTTCGAGCGGCTCTTCCAATTCCGGGGCCCCCAGACGATAGCGATACCCCAAAAGATGCAACGTATAATCGGCCTCCGCGGAGAGCTCCACACCGCTTACCCCCTTGAGGCCACATTTCTCGCATTCTTTGAGAAACAAGGGAACGCCTTCGGTCGTGTCGTGGTCGGTAAGCGACAAAATCGACACATGACGGGCTTTCGCCCTTCGAACCAGCGCGTCAACATCGCAAGTTCCGTCCGAGTACGTGCTATGGGTGTGCAGGTCGATCAAAAACATCGCAAAAACACCAACGACTCAAGCAAGCAAATCCCGCTCACGCCAAAAACGAACTCTGCCCGCATGGGCAAGGGGACAGCGGAATCAAACGACTTCTTCTTCGATCAGTTCGTGAATGCCGAAAAGTCCCGCCAAATCCAGAAGGACGATCAAACGCCCATCTTCAATCTTCGCCACGCCCTGGACATAATCCGTCGCGATGCTCCCGCCGCGACTTGTCGCTCCGGATTCGATCTGCCGTTCCTTGATCGTTCGGACTTCACGGACCGCATCGACGATCACTCCGAAGAGGATATCCTCATATTCCGCAACGACAATACGCGATTCCGAGGTCTCCTCCGTCCGGGCATTACCCATCTTGATCGCGCAATCCAAAACGGGGATCACCGTTCCACGCAAATTGATGACGCCGCGTACATGCGACTCCGCGTTGGGAACCCTCGAAATCTTCGGAGGAACATGGACAATCTCGCGCACCATGTTGACATCCAGCGCACAATGCTCCCCCACGAGATCGAATACGAGCAAAATACGCTCCTTTTCCGCAATGTTCCCGTCCAAACCATCAAACGCCTGCTTGATCGCAGCCTGCGTCTCCTCTTTAGACATGGCGTTCACACTCCCGTCCTCAAGTTCTTATTAAGGTATGATGAGCATTCCATTCATGCTGAAGTTTATTGTCCCCTTTTTAGGGGATCTGCGCAAGGGCTCAGCTTATTATATACTGGTCGGGAATACGTCGCGAAATTTTCGCGAACCTTCAAAATCTCAAAATAGCTTAAGGAGAAAGCACAATGGCACAAGACGAAAAAACACTCCCCGAACCGGACGCCGAAGCGCGCATGAACCGCCTCGTCGACTCGCTCGAACTGGTGTCCGCCCGCATGTTCGACACCATGATCCGCACGCAGCAGCTCGCCTCGTCGACGACCCCGGAAATGCGGGGGCTTTTCGACAACTGGGTCCGCTGCCTTGAAGGCGAAATCCTCGCGCGCGCCGCTGAAAAACCGGAACTCGACATCGGCGCGCTGGCAAAAGAAACGGGACTCGCCCCCACGTCCGTGCTCTCGTTGCTCTTGGCACTCGCCCGCCAGGGCAAGCTCGACATCACGCACGTCAAGACGACCCCGGGCGACGGCAAAAACCGCGAGCGCTGCGACTGCATGTAGAGTACAAACATAGCGGCTCAAAAAATTCATTCAGGGAAATTTCAAAAATCTGGTTGCGTTTTGCGACATGCGCGCGCAGTTTACCTTTATAGAGACGTCTCGTTTTAAGAAATACCCGCGCTCATTCCATCCGTATCCGCGCGCGCAGATGATCCGTTGCAACAACCCGAGAAACACTCGCAACAAAGGCAACAGAATGCTCCAAACATAAAAAAATAGCAACACCTCCCAAGCGACCGAGAACTCGCGCATGAGCAAGCCATGCGTGGGGGCTCGGTTGTTTATTTTTCTATTTTTCGGAACTGAACAGCACGCCGCCCGATCCGTCGAAGAAGACCCACTCCGGGTGTACGACGTTCACCCCCACGATCCCCCATACGCGGTCATCCTGGAGCACGACGACCTTCGGCGCCTCGGACCCCAAAAACTTCACCGTCCGGGGGACCTCCGACACGGCCGCTGTGCGAGGTGCCATATCGCGTGGAAACACACGTATCGCGGCACCGCGCACACCCAAAGCAGCAGAAAGCTCAAAAAGTGCTCCGGAAACACCCTTGCCGGCGGAAGTGCCTTGAATGGCCCCCTCCGCGATAGGGACCTCCTTTCGTTCGCGCCTCCAAGCGCGGATATCACTTAAGGTTTCCCCAAAAATCCGCACGCTCCACACGCTCAAAAAAAGCAAAAGAAGCGTCGCCCAGACAAACGCCCGCACCGTTCCCACTCTCACTTTTTTTCCTCCAAGAACGCAACGCTCCACACTCCCAACAACGTTCCTCCTTCGCGCGCTTCGAGCGCGAGCGATTCCGTGCACAGGCCAAACCCCTCGCCCCGCAGAGAGGAAAACGCTTTCCTCAAGGACCGATACTCCCCTTCGAAACGAATTTCCAGCAAAATACCGACGCCTTTTCCCTTTTGTCCCTTGGGATCGACTCCCAGGAGTCGCAGGCCGTTGCGACCGAAAAAGGCCTCCAGATCGGCAAAAAAATTCGCGCGCGACCGCTTGGCAAACTCCAGCCGGGACGCTTCCCGGGACAAGATTTTCACCCGGCGGTTTATCTCCCGCTCGATGCGCACGGACGCTTCTTCAAGCTCCCGAAGCTCGCTGGCGCGAACGGCGACCTGCCTCGCCAAGTAGACCTGTGCCCCCCACGACAAAACAGCCGCAACTCCAACCAAGAGCAGCATCGTGTGCCATGCAACACTGCTTGTTCTTCTTCTGAGCGATTCATAAGGCCGTTTCATTCTTTTTTTAAAACGATCCTGAAAGTAACGGCGCGCGCGTGCCCGCGCTTTTCCTGCGAGATTTCGGGAACTTCGGCAAGATAGGCCCCTCGCCCCCGGAAGGAAGCATCCATGTTGTGCGCCATGCGGCCCCAAAAATCGCTCACGAACGTCGTTTCGTACGAAACGCCGGAAAACATGATTTCGCGGTCGTTCACGAATAATCGCTCGACGAAGGTTTCCTCCGAGACCGAGCTCTCAAGCAACTTCAACACCTCGCAAACCGGGGCGTCGCTTTGCATAAACTGGTGAACCGCCCACAATCGCCCGATCTGTTCCGCCCGTGCCCGTTGCCGCTCTTGGCGTTCGAGAAGCAAGGCCGTTTCTTGGCCCATCCGCACAAGCTCCCCTCGATAAAATAAGCAAAACGACAACGAAAATGTCGCGTATAGGAGCAACGCGAGCCCTGCGAACCCCCGCCAACGCACGAGCGAAGCCCGCCGTTTTATAAATTCCGGCGGCAGCAGATCCATCAAGCCATCGTCGCGCCCTCTTCTCATCGCCGTTTCCCGCTTTCCTTTTAACGCATTAACGCAGCGCCAACGCCGCCGGGATTTCGCAGTCCTCTTTGGAGGCGGCGCCCATCCCGGGATCGGACAACCCCCATGCCCTCCAGGGATCGCGGACCTCGACGCGGAGGTTCAACACGGATTCCAGGGCTTGTTTGAGCGCGAGCACCTCCTGTTCCTCAATCGAAGAAACGCTCAAGGTGAGCTCGAGCGGGCTTTCCTCGCGGAGGAGCTTTTTGAAGGAACGAACGCTCGCGGCAAGCGAGTCGACCCGCGATTCCCATGAGGCGCTCGCCGCACGGAAGTAGCCCATACGGCCGGCGTTCATCCCGATGGCGAACGCCGATTCGCCGTGCGCAAGAAGGTGCATACGGGCCGGTGTTGCGAGAGGGTTCGCCCCTTCGACGTAACGCCGGATTGCAAACGCCGCTGGTTCTATCGCCTTTAGACGAACGCCCGCCGCATCGGACGCTTCTATCGCCTCCTGCGCTAACGAAAGCGGCATCGCCGCAGCCATCCAAACGGACAATCCGCCTTCCGGGCAGGAACACCCCGTTGGAAGAACGTCGTACACAGCCTCTTGGGGCTCAAACGGGAAATGTCGCGAAAGCTCGAACGCGAAGGCCTTCTTCGCGTCTTCGCGGCTCAAGGGGGGCAGTTCCACCGGCAGCACGCG
>JAVBRL010000222.1:0-7590 GCA_031547985.1 Synergistaceae bacterium | reverse complement strand
CTTTTTTGAGCATCAAGTCGAGGTTGAACGCGACCTTCTTGCCGAAAAGCCCCATCATAATGTAGCGCCCACGCTTTTTCAACACACGCAGGCACGTGTCGGCCGCAAGCTCGGCCCCCGAACAGTCGACGACGGCGTCGACGCCCAGGCCCTGCGTGAAGTCCATCGCCCGTTCGAGCGGGTCTTCGCGCGAGACGTTCACCGTGGCAACGGCGCCCAGCTCGCGCGCGAGCGCGAAACGCGCCTCGTCCTGATCGGTTCCGGCGACGATGGCAATCGCCCCGCTCGCGCAGGCGACCTGCAGGCTCAGCATGCCGATCGCTCCCAGCCCCGCTATCCAAACGATATCCCCCGCCTTAACGGTGCCGTTTTCGAGCACGCCGTTGACGACGCACGCCAGCGGCTCGCCCAGCGCCGCCTCGTCGAGCGACACATCCGCAGGGATTAAAAACGAAGAGCGTTCGGGCACGATCACGTATTCGGCGAACGTCCCGTCGGCTTGCGCCCCCAGCCCCTTGCGCTCGGGGCAGAGCATCACAAATCCGTTGATGCAGTACGGGCACGTTCCGCACGAGGAAAACGTCGTGAGCGACACAACGCGGTCGCCGGGTTTAAAACGCGCGACGCCCTCGCCCGTTTCACTCACCACACCGGAGTATTCGTGTCCGAGCGTCACGGGAGGCGAAGCCTCGTATTCGTCGCGAAGGATGTGGATATCGGTCCCACAGATCCCACCGGCGTGGACTTTCACTTTGAGCTGCCCCCGCGCGGGAGCCGGCTCGGGGACGTCCATCAGACGGACGCCCCCGGGACCCTTGGCTATTTTGACCAGCGCGCGCATCTTTTCAGGCTCTTTCGTAAAAAAGTTACATCTTCGCCATCATCGCCCAGCCGGTGATGATCTTGGGGAAGATAACGCACAGGGCGGTCACGCCGCAGATGATCAGCACGAACGGGATAATACCCTTATAGATATCCTTGATCGTGACGTGTGGCGGCACGATCGACTTGGCGTAAAAGAGCGCGTATCCAAAGGGCGGCGTCAGGAAGCACGTCTGCAGCAGCACCGCCGAGATGCCCGCGATGTAGAGCTTGCTGAAACCGTACGACGACAGAAGCGGCAGGAAGATCGGAAAGACGATCATGACGATACCGATCCAGTCGATGAAACACCCCAGTACGAACACGATCGCGAGCATGAGGAAAAACGCCCCCCATTTACCCAGCCCCAGCGCCTTGACGAGCTTGACGACCATCGTGTCGCCGCCCAGGCCCATGAAGACGGATGTGAACGCGTTGGCTCCGTACAGGATCACGAAACACATGGCCGTCGTCTTCGCCGTCTCGGTGACGCACTTGTGGAGCATTTCAAGGTTGAACTTGCGGTAGAGGAGCGTGAGCAAAAACGCGAGGAACGCGCCCACGCCGGACGCTTCCGTCGGCGTCGTCACCCCCATGAAAATCGAGCCCAGCACGCCCAGAATCAGCAGCATGGGCGGAACGAGGTTCACGAGCGTCTTTTGGATCACGACCGATTTGGGAACGGCGGCGATCTCCTCTTTGCTCATCGCGGGACCCCACTCCGGGTGGAGGTGGCACATCACGAGGATGTAGATCGTGTACGCGAGCGACAACAGCAGCCCCGGCGGGATGGCGGCCAAAAAGAGCTGCCCCACGGAAAGCTGCGCGTACGTCGCCATGATGACGAGCATGATGCTGGGGGGAATGAGGATGCCGAGCGATCCGCCCGCGCAGACAACCCCCACCGTCAGCTGTTTATCGTAACCGTAACGCAGAAGGACCGGAATGCCCAAAAGCCCCATGCTGATGACGGAAGCTCCCACGATCCCGGTCGTCGCCGCGAAAACCGTCGAGACCAGAATGACCGCCACGGCGAGCCCGCCCCGCACGCCGCCGAACAGGTAGCGCACCGATTCGAACAGTCCGTCGGCAATCTCGGAGTACATCAAGAAATTCGCCATGAGGACGAAAAGTGGAATCGCGACGAGCCCGTAGTTCGTCATCGTGTCGTACATGCGCGTGACGATGATATCGAAGATCGAAGGCCCCCAACCGATAATGCCGATGACCGAGCCAATTCCGCCCAGGACGAAGGCGAGCGGGTGCCCCGTGAGCAAGCCCCCGATCAGAAAAACAAACATCAGGATGATCAACAGTTCGTTCAATGAAAGACGCTCCCCTCTTTACAGAAAATAGCCGTTCGTCGGCATTACAGGTCTTCGCCTTTGAACACGAAGTACGCCGACTTGATGAACTCCGAGACGCCCTGCAGCAAAAGCAAAAAGAGCGCCACGGGAATCACCGTCTTGATCGGGTACAGTGCGGGAGCCCACACAGACCAACTGTGCTCGTTCGACACCCATGCGACCCGCGCGAACGAGATCGAGTAGACGAACCCGGGAATCAGGAAAGGGAAGAAGAAAATAATGTACGTGATCGCGGTCAGGATGTGTTGCGTGCGCTTCGGAAGCTGCGCGGAAATCAAATCGACCGAGACGATGCTGTGGTGAAGCAATCCATAGCCCGCCACCATCATGATCAGGAAACCGTAGAGCATCGTCGTCACCTCGAATGCCCAAAGCGTCGGGCTGTTGAGGAATTTTCGAGAGACGACTTCGATCAGCACGACCACCATTAGAAACAGGATCGAATAGGAGCACACCTGCCCTATTTTATCGTTGAGCGTATCGATGGCATTTGTGATTTTTTTTAGATTCTCCATGTTCTCTCTCCCAAAAATTCAAAAATTCGGGCCTTTTGAGGCCGGTTTTCGAAAATGAAAAAACGCAACGAGGCGGCGTGCGAAAAAACGTCGCCTCGTTGCGGGATGCGAATTTTAGTAATCGAGCTTCAGGTTCTTGGGGAAGAACTTCTTGTTCTTGCCGAAGCCGAATTCGCCCAGCGCCGTGCGGTACGGCTCCATGAACTTCATGTAGTCGAGCTGGCTTTTGATGACTTCCTCGTAGTCCGGGTTTTCCGCAATCAGCTGCTCCATCGCCTCGTTGATCGCGACTTCGATCTTGTCCATGTCGGCCTGCGGCAGATGCGTGATCGTGATGCCTTCCTTCATCATCTTTTGCGTCGCCACAGCGTCGTTGTGCGCGTACTTCGCCATGTACTCGTGCCCCGTGAGGCGCGCCGCGTGGTCGATGATCGTCTTGTACTTGTCGGGCAGCGCGTCGTAGGCCTTCTGGTTGATCAGCACGCCGTAGACGGAGGCCGTCTGGTGCCATCCGGGAGCGAGCCAGTACTTCGCCACTTCCTGGATCTTCATGACGTCATCGTTGTGCGGGCCGGAGTACTCGGCCGCGTCGATCACGCCGCGCTGCAGCGCCTCGTAAAGTTCGTTCGCCGCGATGGTGACCGGCGTAACGCCGAACTTCTGGATCACCATGCCCTGGATCTTGCCCGCGAAGCGGATCTTCATGCCCTTCATGTCCTCGAGCTTGTTGATCGGCTTTTTGGAGCGGATCCCCGACTCCATCTGCGTGATCGCCGTCGGGAAATAGACCATGCCGAACTTGCCGAACATCTTGTTGTACGCGTCGAGGCCGTTCATGGTGTAGATCCACAGGTAATAATCCCAACCCGTGAACTGGTACATGACCGTCGCCAGCGGGTCGAATCCCGTGCTCTTACCGGTCCAGTACGACGGCCAGTCGCCACCCGCTTCGACCGTCCCGTTGGAGACGATGTCGAACACCTGGTTCGCCGGAGCGAGCGCGCCCACGCCGAACGGTTTGATGTTGAACTTGCCGTCCGACATCTCGCTCACGAGATCGCAGAAACGCTTATCCACGTCGTACAGGAACGTCCCGTCCGCCCACACGCTCGCCAAGCGCCAGTTGATTTCCGGCGCATCCGCCGTCGAAGCGGCCGTCCCCGGCTGCGTGGTCGTCTCGTTGCTGCGCATCAGGCTCCATCCCAGCGCCACGGCCAGGACCACAACTACGGCAATAATCCATTTCTGTTTCATTACGTCGCCTCCTCATATTTTGAGTTTCAGATTCCTGAAGCTTTTAAAAGCGTTATGACATAAATGATCCGCCGTTGACGCTCAGTTTCACGCCGTTTATGAAGTCGGATTCCTCCGAGGCCAGGAAGAGCACCGCGTTCGCGATATCCTGCGGCACCCCGCCTCTCGAATAGGGAACTTGCGCCAGGAGCGCCTCTATGGTCTCCTTGGGATAATTGTCGTGAATGCTTGTCAACACGACCCCCGGGCTCACGGCGTTCACGTTGATACCATACTTCGCCACGTTACGCGCCGTCGAGCGAGTGAGCCCCAGCACTCCCGCCTTGGCCGCCGAATAGGCGGGTCCCGTCGAAGGACGCCCCGTCTCGCCGGCGATCGAGGCGATGTTGACGATCTTGCCGCGCTTCTGCTCGATCATCTTGCCCAAGACAGCCCGGCTACAGTAAAACGCTCCCGAGAGCGTGACGCCGATCTCGCGCGCCCACATCTCGTCGGTCACGGTGAGGAGGTTCTCGTGGTTCGTCAGCACGCCGGCGTTGTTGACCAGAACGTCAATACGCCCTTCGGCCTCGATGATCCGCCCGATCGTTTCGTTCACCTCTTTGCTGCTCGAGATGTCGACTTTGTACGCGACACACTTGCTCCCCGTGGACTTCGCGATCTCCTCCGCCGTCACTCGAGCCACGTCGAGGTTGACGTCGAAGATGTAGACCGAGGCCCCTTCGCGGGCGAGCGTCGTCGAAATGGCCCTGCCAATGTTCTGGGCTCCGCCGGTGACGATGGCGACCTGCCCTTTCAGTTTTTGTCCGTCCATCTATGCCCCTCCGCTTGATAACACGTTAAATGCCCGAGCTTTTTCAAGCTTTTAAGCCACGGGCGCCTTCTGGATGAACTCCACGACGACGCCATCCGGGTCGTAAACGTACAACACGAGCCCTCCCTTGTTGGAACCGGCGGGAATGATCGTCGGAGCCGGCCGCGTCTTCACGCCCCGCTCCTTCAGGAGCGCAACCATCCGCGCCATATCCGAGACGTTGAAGCACGTATGGCATGCGCCGATGTTGTCGCAGGCGCTCACGGCGCCTTTCTTCGGCGAGTCCACATACTCGATCAGCTCGAGCGTCAGCCCGTACCCCTTCAGATACGCGACTTTCATCGCGGCGTCGACTCCTGTGGCCTCGCGGACGTACTCGGCCGGACGCCCCGCGTACGAGACGACTTCCATCTCCAAGACATCCCGATAGAACGCGAGCGACCGGTCCAGGTCGTTCACCGTGAAACTCGTATGGTTGCATCCTTCGATCAGGTCTATCATCACATCACCTCCTTCCTTGCGGTACCTCGAACAATTAGATATGAATCGCTTCGCCTGCGAACGCGCGAGCCGCTTCCATGATCGATTCCGAAAGCGTCGGGTGCGCGTGCACCATCCCGATCACGTCTTCCGCCAGCAGCTCCGACGATTTCGCCAAAAGCGGCTCGTGGATCATCTCCGTAGCGCCTTCGCCCACGATGACCGCACCCAGGATCTCGCCTGTACGACGATCGCGCACCATCTTGACGAACCCTTCGCTTTTGCCGATCGCGACCGCCTTGCCGCAACCGACGAACGGAAAGATGCCCTTTTCGACCTCGAGCCCCTTGCTGCGAGCGGCCTCTTCGCTGAGCCCGAAGCTCGCGATCTGCGGTTCGCAATAGACGGCGCGCGGCACGCAGTCGGGATCGACACGTTTATGCGTTCCCTTACCGGCCATATGTTCCACGGCGATAATTCCTTCATGCGACGCGGCGTGCGCGAGCATCGGAGCACCGATTACGTCGCCGATCGCGTAGATCGAAGGAACGTTCGTACGGTAGTAGTCGCCGGTTTCGATGAATCCTTTCGCGTCCAGGCGCACACCCGCCGCGTCGAGGCCCAGCCCCGCGCTGTTGGGGCGCCTCCCCGTGCAGGCCAGAATCTTTTCGACCTTTATGGACGAAGCCCCCGAAGGACCCTGGAGCGCAACTTCGAGCGACGCGCCCTTAGCGACATAACCGCCGGCACCCGTTTTCGTCATGATCTCGACGCCGCGGCGAGCCAGGCTTTCGTGCAGGATTTTCGACGCATCCGAGTCCTCGAGCGGCAAGATCGTCTCCATCATCTCGATCAGATGAACACGCACGCCGAAGACGCTCATAATATACGCGAATTCCACACCGATCGCACCACCGCCCACGATCAAAAGCGATTCCGGCAGGCGCTTCATGTTCAGGATGTCCGTCGACGACAGCACGTTCTCGCCGTCGAACTCCAAACCTTTAAGCACGGCTGGGCTCGAACCGGTGGCGATCACGATCTTTTGCGCCGCGATACGGTCGCCGCCGACGGAAAGCTCTTGAGGACCGGTTAAAACAGCATGCCCCGAAACGAGCTCGATCTTGTTTTTCTTCACGAGCATGCCCACCCCGCGCGTCAAACGCTCGGAAACGGCGCGGGAGTACGCCTGAACTTTCGCGTAATCGAACCCCGAACGGTCACACTTCACTCCATAGCGGTCGAACTCGCCCGCAGCATCGAGAAGCGAAGCTACGTGGATCAGCGCCTTCGTAGGGATACACCCCCAGTTGAGGCACACGCCGCCCAAATGCTCCTCTTCGATCAGGCACGTCTTGAATCCCTTTTGCGAGGCGGCGATGGCCGTCACGTACCCTCCCGGGCCCGCCCCCACCACCGCGACATCGAACTGCTTCATCTAGAAAAACCCGAGGACGGGAGATTCCATGATCTCCTTCAGGTCATGCATGAACGCCGCGCCCACGGCTCCGTCGACCACACGATGGTCGCAGCTGATCGTGACGCTCATCATGGGACGAGCCACGATGTCACCGTTCACGACGACCGCCCGCTCCATCACCTTGCCAACGGCCAGAATCGCCGCGCCAGGCGGGTTGATGATCGCGCTGAACGATTCGATGTCGTACATCCCCAGGTTACTGATCGTAAACGACGCCTGCGTGTATTCGTCGGGCTTGAGCCGGTTGTCGCGCGCGCGCTCGATCAATTCGCTCAGCTCGGCATCGAGTTCCATCACACCCTTGTTCTGCGTCGCCCGCAAGACCGGCGTGATGAGCCCGTCCTCGACGGCGACCGCGACACCGACATCCACATCCCTGAAAAGCACGATCTTGTCCTCCTGCCACGACGCGTTCAAGTAGGGATTCTTCGCGAGGGCTACGGAGACCATCTTCACGATGATCGCATTGAGCGAGATTTTTTTCTGCTTTTCCCGCACCTTTTCGTTGTAGCGCGCACGTGCCGCCAAAAGCTCGCTCATGTCGATCGAAAGCGTCAGATAGAAATGCGGCGAGTTATGCATCGACTCCGAAAGCCGGCGCGCGATCGTCTTGCGCTTGGGCGAAAGCGGAATCTCGACCGCCGAAGCCGCCGGCGCGAAACGCGAAACGGCGCGCAGTTTGGCAAGAGCCGACAGGATATCTTCCTTCATGATGCGCCCCGCAGGGCCCGTTCCGGCGATGCCTTCGAGCGAAACACCCTCGAGCATCGCCACTTTGCGCGCGAGCGGAGAAATCGGCGCGCGTCCGCCAAGCGCCGC
>JAVBRL010000218.1:0-7331 GCA_031547985.1 Synergistaceae bacterium | reverse complement strand
GCCGCTTCGCGACACGCGGAGATTTTGACACGTGAGCGGATCGGCCCGGTTGTTTGCGATTTGGACGGCACGCGTTTTTGGGGGTTGGCGACGCCGCTTTTGGGCGATTTTCAGGCGCAAAACGCCGCGCTTGCCGTGACGGGAGCGCGGATGTTGAAAGGACGCTTCGAGCGGATCACGGAGGGCTCGATCGCCAATGGGGTCGCGTCCGTGCGGTGGCAGGGGCGTTTTGAAATCGTTCGCCGCGACCCGCCGCTTATTTTCGACGGGGGACATAATCCGCACGGAGTGGCGGCGGCCGTGCGCGCGCTTGGCTGTTTGAAACTGGACGAGCGGCCGCTGTCCGTCGTCTATGCTACGATGCGGGACAAGGATTATTGCAAAGCGTTGGAGTATTTGGGAGAACTGGACGGTTTTCTTTATTGCACGCAGGTCCCCGGGAACGCGCGTTCGCTTGCGGCCAGTGAACTCGAAGGCCAAGCCCGCGAGGTTCTCGCAGGTTTGCCTCTTCGCGTCGCGGGGTCGTACGACGACCCCGTTCGCGCCCTGCGCGAAGCGATGAGCGAGTCGCGCGCAGCGACGCTTTGCCTGGGGAGCCTTTATCTGATCAGCTATGTCGAGGGGCGTTTGCATGAAATCGTGGGGAATTGAACCGATCGAACAAGTGGGGCAGCATCGATTCGAATTGATGATGCCGCCCGAACTGGAAGGCGTTTTCGAGGCGACGCTCTGGGGGCGGGGGCCGCGAATCGACGCGTCGATGGCCGACGTGGGGCCTCAGATGGAGGCCTTGGTTCGCGAATGCCTCATCCACGAAGCGGGACCGTTCGTTGCGCCGTTTCAGGTGCACGGGACGGCGCTTTTGTCGGCGCGGCGGCTTTGGGAGTACCCCTTGAGGCCTTGGGCCGACGGTGTCGTCTTGGGGTTACGAGAGTTCTCGCACCCTTTTTGGAACGGATACGCGACGCTTCGCTTCGCGGACTGCTACCCCGTCGTGATCGCGGGAACGTACCCCGAGCCGTTCGCAGTGCTGTTGCACTCCGGTTTTCGCGGGACGCTTTCGAACATCGTCGCCGCCGCTTTCGGAGTGCTCAGGCGTCGGGGGTGCGACGCGGAGTCGTTTCACCGTGCGTTCGCGTGGGTCGGCCCCGGCGTGGGGGCGTGCTGCTACGACCGCCTGGACTCTGATCCGCTCACGGCACGGGCCGTTTCGACGTTCCCGGCGCATGTGTGTTTTCAAGAGCCGGGGCGTGTGCGTTTCGACCTGCGCGAAGTGCTTCGCGCCCAACTGGCGCATGAAGGGATTTCAAACGATCGTATCTGTATCTCGGACGCCTGCACATGTTGCGACCGCGACCGGTGCTATTCCTATCGCGGCGGCGACGAGAAAAAAAGGATGATCCTGATCGCGCGCCTGAATTTTTGATTATTTTTTCTATATTTTCTATAATTTTTTTATTTTTTGGAAATGATGCCACAAAAGAGATGTTTGTGGGGATAATGTTATTGAGGAAACAGACCAAACGGTCGGGAAACGTGAGGCCGAGGGAGTGAATTTTTGTGGAGTCCGTTCGTGTCGGGGTAGTGGGTGTAGGGCACCTTGGAATGCATCATGCGCGAATCTACGGGGAGATTATCGGATCGGACCTCGTAGGGGTGGTCGATATCAACGAAGATAGGGCCCGCCAGATCGGTGGCGACCTGGGAGTCCCTTCTTTCACGGATCTGGATGCTTTTTTGGACACGGTTCGGCCGGACGCCTTGAGCATCGCCGTACCGACGAGCCTGCACCATGAAGTGGCCGTCAAGGCGATGCAGCGGGGCGTGCATGTATTGATCGAAAAGCCGGTGACGACGCGCGTCGAACAGGCCGAAGAGCTGCTCGCCCTGGCGAGCGCCAAGAACCTGGTCTTGCAGGTGGGGCATATCGAGCGCTTCAACAGCGCGGTGCAGTATGTCCAAAAAATGGTGCGGGAACCGCTTTTCATCCGCACGACGCGCCTGGGGCTTTTCAGCCCGCGCATCAGCGACGTCGGCGTCGTCTTGGACCTGATGATCCACGACATCGACGTGATTTTGGCGCTCGTCAACTCCGAGATCGTCGAGATATCGGCCATGGGCCGCAAGGTCAAGACGGATCACGAAGATATCGCCTCGGCGCAGATTTCGTTTGCGAACGGCGCCTTCGCGGAGATCCTGGTGAGTCGCGTGACGCAAAAACGCGTGCGCCTGATGGAGATCCTGGAGCAGGAGCGCTTTATCAGCGTGAATTTCGAGACGCAGGATGTCTCGGTGAACCGCTGCCTGCAGCAAAGCAGCGGAGAGATGATGGACGTGATCGAATACCCGGTTTTCCCCAAGCGCGAGCCGCTGCGACTCGAACTGCAGCATTTCATCTCGTGCGTGCGCGACGGCAAACAGCCGCTCGTGGGAATTCGCGACGGCAAAAGGGCGCTCGAGGTTTGCATCTCCGTTTTAAAACAGATCCACATGAGCGATCGGCGGGGAGGGCTTGTCGAGGCTGTCTGAAAAACATGAAAAATCCCCGGAATGACCTTCAAACGGCGGGCGCAGGCAAAAGCGCATCGCCGTTTTTTGTTGCGCGGCTTCGTTCCTCTTTCGGATGAAACGTGTATAATCCAAAATATATAAGAGAAACCGTGTAAAGAGGTGTGTTGAAATGGCCCAAAACTCTCGCATGCCACAGAACCGGTTTGCGGCGTCTCAAAAGAAGAAAAGGGTCCGGGTCGCGTCGATCCGTAAACGGCCGATGTCGCGCTTCAGGCAGTGTTTGCTCATCGCCGGCATCGTTTGTATCGCGGTCGTGTTCTTCGGGTTTTGCATGAACTTCGTGTCCGGTGGCAAATTCGCCGACAGCGCGCTCATTCAGACGATCACACTGCGAAACGTCTGGCGCGGCCAGCAGAATCCATAGGCGGTGATGGATCGTGTTTGATCTGCCGCCGGTGAACCTTCAGGCGCTCATCGCCATTGTGATGTTCATCTTCGCTCTCGCCGTCGCGCGGATCGTCGTGAACATCCAGTCGGGGCGATGGCCCGGCGGGTCGACGGCGGTACTGCTTTTTCGGGTTCTGCTCGGTTTTTTGCTGACGGGGGCAATCTACCTCGGCTGGTACGCGTTCGCGGGCATTGATGTATTGAACCGATAGGATAGATGAGTGGAGAACGGATGGTCACGATTATCGAACCTATTCGAGGCGCTGTTTTGACGTTGCGTAAGGTTTTTTTTCGCCTGGGGGCCGCCGTGGCCCTCTTTGTGTGTGTCGGCTTCCTACAGGGGGCGCCGGTGCAAGCCGCACCGCGCGACCTCGTCTCCCCCAGCGGCATGCCGATGACGGATCGCGCGGGGGCGGAGAAGCAGTTTTTCCTCGCGTACGACGCCTTCATGGAAAACCGCCTCTGGCGAGCTTTGGACCACCTTTCCCAATCGCGACGTCTCAACACGTATTTTGTGGATACCTACTACCTTCAAAGTCTCATCGAGCGGCGCCTCGGGCGTTACCCCCAGGCGATCGCGGCCATGAAATCGTACGCCGAGGTGCGACGCAATGATGTCCGTGCGCTGCGGATCGTCGATTCGCTGGGCGACGAAAGCCGCGAGCTCCGAAGCGCTTTTTTCCCCGTGAGCGCCGACTACGACTACGGCTTTCGCTCGTTGAAACTTCCGGAGATCTTTCCGCTGGAACTGTGGGATCGTCCGGCGTTCTGGGGGTTCAAAGGACTCGGTAAAATCAGCGCCGTCGGTAACCTGATCTATTGCCCCGACACGTACGGTAACGTGCTCTACGCGTTTGACGAGCATGCCGGAGGGCGCTTCGCCTATAAACTTCCGGTAGCGTCTCCGCTTGTTGTCGCACCGCTCGATCCCACGCGGGCGCTTTTGTTTTTGTCGGACGGCAATGTTTTCGAACTCGCCGTCGATTCGGCGGCGCGGACGCTCGCCCTGGGAAAGGGAACGAAGCTTCCCTTCGTTCCGGCCGACGCGTGCATGCTCTCCTCGTCGCTACTGGCCGTGGCCGACCGCAACGATAAAAAAATCCGCCTCCTCGCGTACCCCGATTTTCGCGAGCTCAAAAGCTGGTCGCCGGCCGCCTCTGGCGAACGGAACAAATTCGAACCCGTAGCCGTCGCGGCGTACGGAACGATGCTCGCGCATGCCGATCGGGGAAATGGTCGCGTCGTCGTGCTCGATTTCGAAACGTTCGAACAACTGGACGCGTTCGAGCTGGCCGATGCGCGCGACGTGGAATGGGGAAAACAGGGGGAACTCTACGCCCTGCAGGAAAGCGGCGCCACCTCGCGGCGTTTTCCGGTCGATGCGGCGACCGGCGCGACGGAAACGATTCTCTCGAGTGCGCAAAATTCGTGGAGCCTGTGCGCGCGCAAGAACACGCTCGTCGTCGCGGCGATCAACGGGCGCACGTGGTGGATGGGAACGTTCGCCCCGACGCAGGCGGTCCACGTCGGCACCTTGAACCTCTTTTCGCCGAAGATCGTCTCGGCCGACGGGACGGAGACGCTTTCCCTGCGCGGACGCAGCGGATCGCGCTACACGATGGACCGTGTCGTTTCGAGCCGCGGGATCGCGGGGAGCGCCGTGTGGCGCCAGGAGCTTCTGGCGTGTGCGGTCGAGCAGGCGGCCGTTTCGGCGAGCGAACACGCGCTGGCTGCGGGGCCGGATGAAGAGCTCCTTCGCGCCGTCGACATGGATTCACTGTGGAGGACCCTCGCGCGCTACTCCTCATCGGGCAAGCCCTTGCCGAGCGTTTTGGCGCTCGATTCGCGGATCAGCGCCACTGCGGGGCAGCTCGCGGAGCTCTTTGCGTTCGCCATGAACCAGTGCCTGCGAATCGACGTGTTTCAAAACAGCTCGCCGGCGTCCTTCGAGATGCTGCGGCTGGCGGGTTTTTCCGGCGGCAATGTCTATAATGCGCCCGTGCCGAAGGGGATTCCGTTTTACGGGAGCGTCGAATGGGAAATCGCGATCCCGTTGCCACGGGAACCGATTCCTTACGGCTATCCGTCGGACGCGACGCTGTCCGTCTTTATCGATATGCAGAACATCCGTTTTCGCGATTGGTTGCCGATCTGGCCGAGCTTGGTCCGAAACGGCGGTTTGAAGCAGGGAGATACGCCCGAAGGGGCGTCCAAGAAGTTTTAAAGAAAGGGGTTGTGTGAGGTTTGAGGGGCATGGCATCGATCAGCGAGATGTTGGAAAGCGGAGCGAAAGGCGATCGTCGCGCCGTCGCGCGACTCATCAGCGCGGTGGAGTTGCAGAATGAGGATTCCGTCGAGGTGATGAAGCAGGTCTATCCCAAGACGGGCAAGGCTCATATCATCGGGATTACGGGAAGCCCCGGGGCGGGCAAGAGCTCGTTGGTGGACAAACTGATCACTCAGTTCACGAACGCCGGGAAGTCGATCGGGATCATCGCGATCGACCCCTCGAGCCCGTTTTCCGGCGGGGCGATCCTGGGCGACCGCCTTCGCATGCAGGACCACGCGCTCGATGCGGACGTCTTCATCCGCAGCATGGGGTCGCGCGGCTACCTGGGCGGCGTGAGCCAGGCGACGTACGAGGCGGCGCAGATCATGGACGCCTGCGGCAAGGACATCGTGATCATCGAAACCGTCGGCGTGGGGCAGTCGGAGGTCGACATCATTCGTATCGCGGACACGGTCTGCCTCGTGCTGGTCCCCGGCATGGGTGACGACGTGCAGATCATGAAAGCGGGCATCATGGAGATCGCCGATCTTTTCATCGTGAACAAATCCGACCGCGACGGTGCGCCCAAGGTGGCCAAAGACGTGCAGATGATGCTCGAAATGATGGAAAAGAAGGGCGCCTGGATGCCTCCCGTGCTGCTGACCTCGACGGTCAAGGACGAGGGGATCGAGGAGGCGGGCAAGGCGGTCATGGATCACTGGAAGTACCTGAACGAGACGTCCGCCGGACACGACCGCCGCGCCAAGCGCATGGCGAGCGCCGTCGAACGCGTGATCCAGCAGCGGCTCGCAGGCGTGGTCGAACGGGCGTGGACGAAAAAGCGCGAAGCGGGCGTGGTCGAAAACCTGATCGACCGCAAGATCGACCCCTACACGCTGACCGAGCAGATCATGTCCGAGATCTTCAAATAGGCGCCCGGGCGATGCAGATTTCGATCGGTGGCGATCACGCCGGCTACCCATTAAAGGAAGCGCTCAAAAAATACCTGCTCGAACACGAGATCGACGTCGTCGACCGGGGAACGTGCGACGAAAAGAGCGTCGACTACCCCGATTTCGGCTTCCAGGTCGCCGAGGACGTCTCGCGCGGCAAGTCGTACGCGGGGGTTCTGGTCTGCGGTACGGGAATCGGCATGAGCATCTGCGCCAACAAGGTGCGGGGCGTCTACGCAGCTCTGTGCCACGACGTCGAAACGGCGCGGTTGAGTCGCCGTCACAACGGCGCTAACGTGCTCGTGCTCGGCGGACGCGTCACGAATCCCGAAGAAGCGCTCGCCATCCTCGACGAATGGCTCAAGGCCCCGATCGAGGAGGACCGCCACGAACGCCGCCGCAAAAAGATCAAAGACTACGAGGCGCTTCATCAAAACGACATCGAAGAGGTCGGTCCGCGCACGGTCGTCCTCAAGCACCCCCTGATCCGCGACAAGGTCGCGCGCATCCGCGACGAGAACACGAGCGTCAAGGATTTTCGCGAGTACGTGGGCGAGATCTCGGGGCTGATGGTGTACGAGGCGATGCGCAACCTCCCCGTGACCGAGGTCTTCATCCAGACGCCGCTTGCGCGCACGCGGGGCATTTCGATCGCCGCGAGCGAAGTGATCCTGATCCCCATTCTGCGCGCGGGGCTGGGGATGGTCGACACGGTTCTGCGCTTCGTGCCTGATGCGAAAGTGGGGCACGTGGGTCTCTATCGTGACCACGAGACGCTAAAACCCGTGGAGTACTACTCCAAACTGCCGGACGATATCGGCGAACACACCGTTTTCGTGCTCGATCCGATGCTTGCGACGGGCGGATCGGCCGTCGCCGCCATCGACCTCGCGAAGCAGGAGGGGGCGAAGCCGGGAAAGATCTTCCTGATCTCGATCGTCTCGGCGCCGGAGGGCGTGGCGAAAGTGCGCGAGCATCACCCGGACGTCTTCATCTACACGGCGGCGCTCGACGACCACCTCGACGCCCACGGCTATATCGTGCCGGGGCTTGGAGACGCCGGAGACCGGCTTTTCGGGACGCTCTAAAGCGGGCGTCCGCGTGCGTTGAATGCGCGTCCTGAACGTCCAGATCGTCTTCGCTTTTTTGAC
>JAVBRL010000157.1:0-3672 GCA_031547985.1 Synergistaceae bacterium | reverse complement strand
GTGTACGATAACAACAAACCCGTGAAGGAGAAGGACAACCTCATCCCCACGCTGTGAAACCGGCGCATTTTTTACTTATTTGTTATTTTTAAGCCCCCGACGGCGCCGCACGTGCACGCCGACAACGCCCGCGGCGCAAACGGCGAGCAGGAGAAAAAGCGGCGCCGCGCTCGAGAAAGTGGACTCGCCCGGCGACGGGGGCGCCGCGGCGGCGGCAACCGCAGGAATCTCCTCCAGCTTGCCGATCTCCAGGACATTCGAATACTCCGAGCGCACGCGTTCGTTGCCGGCTTCCACGAGCCAGGCGCGAAACGCGTAGAGATTGTGTTCGGGGTCGGCGGGACGCTCGGGGAAAAGAAATTTATCGCCGACAATCAGTCCTGTTTCGGGGTCGTAATCGTCTGCCAAAAGCCATATCGTTTCGTCGATCCACGGCATGTCGTTCACTTTCATGTCGACACACAATACAAGATCTTCAGATATATCCGCACGCTCCGGCAGCTCCAGTTTGAGGCGGAAAAAATAAGTGTCGTCCCATTTTTTCTCGGCAGCGACAGACAAAAGCGTCGGAGGCGCGAGATCTTCCGAGGCGGCCCAAAGTACCTGTGGAGGTAAAAAAAACGCCAACGTCGCAACGCACAAAACGCACAAAAAGCACAAAAAAAACGATCGCCCGGTCTTCAAGTTATTTCACCGCAAACGGGTCGTCGTCCGCTTCATCGTGCCAGAGATACTCCATGCCTTGGGCGCACTCCCGCGCGGCGGTCTCTCCATGGCGGTCGCGCAAGAAAGCAAGAGCCATGTCGATCCCGGCCGAAACACCCGACGACGTGTAATATTTGCCGTCGACGACCCAGCGCGCTTTTTTTCGCCACTCGACACGAGGCCCCATGGAAGCGACCCAATCGAAAGCGATCTTGTTCGTCGTGGCGCTTCGCCCGTCGAGCAGGCCCGTTTTCGCCAGTAACGCCGAGCCCGTGCAGACCGTCAGCACAGATGCCGCCCGCGCGGCCATTTCGCGAAGCCGCGCCACAAAGGCACCGTCGTTCACGAGCGACCGCGTTCCCCACCCTCCGGGAATCAGAAGAATGCCTGAGGTATTCACCAAGGCAAACGGAAACGTGTCGACGCGGATCCCTTGCCGGCTCGTCACAATGCCGCCATCCAGCGACACACACTGGATTGCGTAGCGTTCGGGCATCCTGCCGATCGCTTCCGCCGGCCCCATCGCGTCGAGCGTTTCGAAATCGTCGAACAAGACGATATGGACAGCTGTCATCTGAAAATCTCCTTCAAGAGGATCGTCGCAACACGCGGCCGCGGCGCCCCCCAACGATTTCGCCTTTTTCGAAGGCGGCCTCCCCATTCACAAACACATATTCGATACCCGCCGTGTACTGGTGCGCCTCGGTAAACGTGCTGCGATCGGCGATCTTCTCGGGGTCGAACACGACCAGATCGGCCCAAAAACCGGGCAACAGGACTCCCCGATCCGTCAGCCCCAACCGCGAGGCAGGGAACGAGGTGATCTTACGGATTCCCTCTTCGAACGGCAGGAGTTTTTCGTCGCGCACGTAGCGCCCCAAAAAACGGCCGAACGTCCCGTAACTTCTCGGGTGCGGCGCGCCGTCCCGTTCGGGCGAACAAAACCACCCGTCCGAGGCGATTGCCGCAAAGGGAGAGCGCATCACCGCAATCACGTCCTCTTCGCACATCGCCGCCAGCATCACATGCATCGCGTCCGCGCGGACCGCCACGAGCCAGTCGAGAAAAGCGCGCGGTCGCTCCGAGGGCTCGCCCCCCAAAATCTCCTCGAGCGTGCGTCCGGCGGCTTCCGGTTGATGCGGGCAACGCGCAATCAAGATGCTCCACCACGGGTAGTCCTTCGTGGCGAAATCGGCGTTTGTCCCCAAAAGCCGCATGCCCCGCCAAACCTCCTCCCGCCCTTCGCCGCCGCGAATCCGATCGAGGAACGCCTCGACGCCGCCTTCCATCGCGACATCGGGCACGAGGCTCGTGATCGTCGTCATCGAAGCGGAATAGGGGTAGACGTCGCACGCCACGTCGACGCCTTCGCTTCGCGCGCGCTCCATGAGGCGCAACGTGCCGTGAACTTTTCCCCAATTGCTGCGCCCCGCCGCTTTATGGTGGGAAATCTCGACGGCAATCCCGTTCATGCGACCGATCAGGATCGCCTCGTCGACCGCTTCGACAAGACACGCCTTCTCGCTGCGCAAGTGGGTACTGTAAAGCCCGCCGTACGGCGTCATCACGCTCGCGAGTTCTACGAGCTCCGGCGTCTCGGAGTACGATCCCGGAGGATAGATCAGCCCGGTCGACATTCCGAAAACCCCTTCTTCCATCGCATCTGCGAGCAACGTCTTCATTGCGGCCATTTCGCCCTGCGAGGGGCATGACGCGTCGAACCCCTTGACGGCGATGCGAATACTGCCGTGCCCCACAAGCGGGGCAATATTAAGGCGCGTTCCCACATTTTCGATCCGCTCCCGGAACTCCCCAAACGTCGACCAATCCCACTCCGGGGCGTCGGCGTCGGAAAGGTGGGGCCTCAGGTAGCGCATCGCCTCCTCGCGATGACGATCCGAAAGAGGCGCCGCCGAAAGGCCGCAGTTGCCACAAACGGTGGTCGTCACTCCCTGCGAGATATAGTTCGGGGCGTCGGGACACGTCAAAACGGCCAAGTCACCGTGCGAATGGAGATCGATAAAACCGGGGGCAATGGCAAGCCCCGTCGCGTCGATTTCGCGGTGTCCACCTTCCGCCACATGGCGCTCGACACGACAAACGCGCCCATCTTTTATCGCCACGTCCTTGTAGGCGAACGGGTTTCCCATGCCATCAAAGACACGAGCTCCCCTCACGACAACATCGTATTCGGCCATCTGCAAGCTCCTTTCATGCACGATCCTCCGAAGATCGTTCTTTACGCAAGCCTAATGGCAACCTGCACAGATAACAATAAGGGTATTTTACGATTTTGGCACGAAAGGAGGCTCCAAGCAAAGGCGGTCGTGAAGCGCATTTTTTATCTTCTGCATAACAGGCGATTGTTTTTAAAGAACCAAAAGAGAGTTTTTTAAATTTTAAATAGATTAATCATTTGTTCAAAAATTCAAAAACACTTTCTCCAAACTGGTTGATTTTTTAGTTTTGAAGGGATAAGATTTCCAGACCCACAATTTAATATATTAACAAATGCAGAGAACACTGCAAATAAAAAATCCTCATTCGGGAAGGGGCGACATTACAATGTTATTTGGTCGAGCAATGGAGAAAATTAAAATTTCCACAAAGATGGTACTGCTGATTGCGGTGGCGATGGTTGCGATTGTTTTCATCGCCGTTGCAGGGTTCGTTTCCAACAAAGCGATCATTGGGGATATCGTCTACACTGAACGCGAATATACGACGCCCGCACGGTTGACGGTGGAGTTCCGCGGGCTTTCGGAAAACCTTCAGCGGCTCATGTTCTACAGCATGCAGCACACCACCCCGCAGAAAGCCGTTTCCTTGCAAAACGAGCGCGATACGGCACAGAAAAGAATCCAGGAGATCTTCACCGCCCTCACGGCAGTGCTTGACACTCCGGAAGAACAGCGCTACCTCACCCAGCTCCGCGAACAGTACGGGCGTTTCGACGTCGTGGCGAAA
>JAVBRL010000240.1:0-6750 GCA_031547985.1 Synergistaceae bacterium | reverse complement strand
TCAACGAAATGATCTGTTTCCTCTTGACGACTGTTTCTACAGGCTATTCGAGCTTTTGCGACCACTTCTTCGAAGTTGCGGTAGTCCGTATACTCCAGCGCCTTGGCCAAATCTCTGCTACTCCAATACTCCGCCCCATCGGAATCGCTGCGTTTGATCGTATCGAAGATGTTCACAACATAAATCCCCCCTACTATCGTTATTAGATTTTACGACATCATCCCCGCCTGCAGCTGCACGTAGTCGATCTTTCCCGTCCCCAGGAGCGGAATGGCGTCGACGCGAACGACCTGCTTCGGGGCGGCGATGGCGGGCGCGCCTCGGGCGATTAGCCCGTCGCGCAACTCCCGGGCGTCGTCTTTGGGGCCGTCCGTGTACAGCGTGAGCGATTCCACGCCGCCTTCATCCGTCGACGCAAGCACGGCGTGGTGCCCCTGCGGCCAGACCGATGCGACTTCCTCCTCGACGTACGCGAGCGAGACCATCTCCCCGCCGATCTTGGCGAAGCGCTTGATCCTCCCCAGAATAAAAATATAGCCGTCCTCGTCGACCGAGACGATGTCGCCGGTGTCGTACCAGCCGTCTTTGGGAAGCGGCTCGAGCTCGCCCGGAGCGCTCGGGCGAAGATACCCTTTCATCACGTTGCCTCCGCGAACGAAAAAACGCCCCCCTTGCGAAAGCCCCGCGACCGGTTCGAGCCGGTACTCCATCCCCGGCAAAAGCTGGCCGACCGATCCGGTCTTGAAACGAAAATCGGAACAGACGGAGAGCACGGGGGAGCACTCCGTGGCTCCATACCCCTCCAGGATGCGGATGCCGAATTTCTCCATCCAGAGATCGCGCGTCGACGTTTTAAGCTTTTCGGCTCCCACCACGACGAGGCGGACGCGGTAGAAATCCTGCGGGGCCGCCGGGTGCGCGTAGGCCGAAACGAACGTGTCCGTGCCGAAGATAACAGAAGCCCGCGTCTCGTAGGCGAGCTCGGCGATCTTGCGGTACTGCAGCGGCGTCGGATGGAAGTACAACGAAGCCCCCGTCGCGAGCGACATCATGATCCCCGCGCACAACCCGTAGGAGTGGAAGATCGGCATTGCGTTCAGGACTGTATCCTGCGGGTGGAAACCGAGCCGCACGATCAATTGGGCCGTGTTCGTCTGGATGTTTTCGTGCGTGAGCAGCACGCCTTTGGGGAGTCCTTCGGAGCCCGACGTGAAAAGAAGCAGCGCGTCTTCGCGCGCCTTTTCGAGATCTTCCCAGGCGGCGGAGCTCGCGCGGGCTTCGAGCGCTCCCAGCAGTTTCATGCCTATCGACAACGACTTCGCGATGTCCTCGATCCAGAGCACGCGGACTCGTTCGGCCTCGAGCGCCCGTACGAGCTCTTCGAGACGTCCCTGCTCGATGAAGGCGCGCGCGGTGATCACGGTTTCGATGCGGGCGGTCCGGCAGCACGACTGCAGGCTCTTGGGCCCCAGTGAGTAGTTGAGCATCGCGGGAACGCGCGCGAGATGCTGCAGCGCGTAAAGGGCCGTGACGGCGATCGTGGACGTCGGCAGCAGCAGCCCGACGACGCGGTCCGTGCCGATATGGGCGCGCAGAAGCCGCGCGATCACGAAAATGCGCGCGACGAAGCCCGCGTAGGAAATCTCTTTGCGCACGCCGTCCTCGAACTCGACGATCGCCGTATGGTCGCCGCCATCGCGGTCGCGCGCCTCGAGCAGGTTGTCGAGCAGGGCGCGCTTGCGAAGCGTCGTGCGAAACATCGCGTCGGTCAAGAGCTCTTCGACTCGCTTTCGCGCCGCTTCGCGCAGGAGTGCGCCTTTGAGCGCGGGATCGATCTCGAAATCCCGCGGCTCCGTCACGAAAAGCGTCACGCACGGGAATGCTTTTTTCGGGTACGGGTTTTCGGGATGCGCGAAGCGGGAGTGCTCGAGCCCCGAAATGCGAACGGGCTGCAGCGAACGGCTCGCCCTTTGCGCCAATGCGGCTGGGTATTCGTGTATCTTCATCAACACGCTGCAGGCAGATGGGGCTTGTTCGGGGAAAATGACGCCCAAGGCGCCTGAGGAAACCGCTTGCAGGAAAGCATCCTCTGCTTGCGGTTTTTCAGGCGAAACGATAAAAACAGGGGCCATTTTCTCCAGCAGGAAACGATACGCCGTTTTCGCCCCGTCGTCCGGCGACAGCGCGACAGCGACTTTTCCCGGGGCGAACGCCGCAATCAAAAGCGCGTCGAGCGACGAGACATGGTTTGAAACGACGATCGCCCCCGGCCGCCAAAGATCCCGGCCGACGATGCGCAGCCTAAAACCGAAAAGAAGCCGGATCCAAAAACGCACAAACGCTTTTATCACAGAAGTCTCTCCATTCGTTAAAATTTCTCGACGACGCAGGATACATTTTATGAAAACAGCGTGTAGAATAGTGCATTGTATACCCCGCCCCGGACAAACGATGTTCGCCCCACGCGCTCCTCGCGGGTCGCGATATCCGTTTGCTCGGGTGGTATCTATTATATCAACGAAAGGAATATCGACATGAAACGACACTTGAAGATCCAAGGACACCTCCTCGTGGCGGTTCTCGTTCCGACGCTCCTCACGTTTATCGGCATCATCGTCTATGTCGGATTGGCCGTGCGGTCGGGCACCGAGGCGAACCTCCGGGAAACCGCTTACGCCTCGGCACAGACGGCCGCGCTGCGCGTGGAAAATCATCTGGGCGAAGCGCTGAACAGCGCGCGCCTGACGGCCTCGCTGTTCGAAAACATGAACACGAAACGCCCCGACGCACGGCCTCTCGGGAAGGAAACCCTCGAAAGCGCTATGCGCGCGACGACGGTGGCGCTTAACGGCTGGGTCATCTACGACCATAACGCGTTCGACGGACGCGACGCAGAGTTCGTCAACAAAGACAATTACAACGAAACAGGGCGTTACCAGGCAAGTTATCTCGCGCGACCCGACGGAACGCTCGAGGAGTCGTTCGATTCGTCCGAAGAGGAACTGTCCGATCCTGTTGCAGGTGATTACTACTATTTGCCTTTCACAACCGGCAAGGAATACACGGTCGAGCCCACGATGTACGATTACGAGGACGGCAGCGGCAAGCACTTCATCGCGACGATGGCCGTCCCGATCAAAAAGGGAAACAAGGTCCTGGGCGTCGCGGGTTACGACGTGTTCATGGGCGATATTCAGAAACTGTGCCGCGAGCTGCAGGCCGAGGGCAAGAACTCCATCGCGCTCTACAGCGCCGCGGGCACGGTCGTCTATAACGCGGATGCGGCTCAGATCACGAAGACTTTGAACGAACTCGACACCCCGCCCGACGTCCTGGCGCTCTTTTCCGACCGCTCCAACCACCAAGTCTACCGAACGGCGGGTTATTCCGATTTTCTGAAAGACCAATCGGTGCAGTTCTACATTCCCATCCGCGTGGGCCAATCGGAACAGGTTTGGTATTTACGCTACGCCGTTCCCCTGGGCGTCGTGAAAAAAACAGCTTCGGCACTTGCGCTCAAAGTCGTCTTGGCCTCCGTCCTGGGGCTCTTATTCCTCTCGTGCGTCGCGATCTACGTCGCGCGCTCGATGTCGCGCCCGCTCAACACGACTGCGGGGCTGTTGGAACGTTACGCGAACCTCGACTTCACGTACGTCGAAAGCGCCCTGCTCGACCGCACACGCTTACGCACGGACGAGATCGGCGACACGCTAAACCGCGTCTTCTCGCTGAAGAAAAACATCGCGCAGCTCCTTTCGGTCATCGACACGCAGCTGGCGCAATTCAAAGAGAGCGCCGACTCCTTGAACTCCCTTTCGGCACAGTCCGCCCGGTCGGCCGAAAAATCGCTCGAGATGGCGCAGCAGATGTCGGAACTGCTGCAGGGCACGACCGATCGCTTGAACAACGCGTACAGCTCCGTGGAAGAAGTTTCGAAGGGGACCGACACGGTCGCCGAGGCCGCCGTCAAAGGTGCGGAAATTTTCAATAATACGGCGACGCTCACGGATCAGGCCGCCGCGGATGTAGACACCGTCCTGGGACACATCTTCTCCGTCGGCGAAAAAGCTAAAAGCAGTGCCGAGAGCATGAAAGAGGTCGTGGGTTCCGTCGAGGCGATCTCGTCGTTCATCTCGACCATCCAGGGGATCGCCGATCAGACGAACCTCCTCGCTCTGAACGCGGCCATCGAAGCGGCGCGCGCCGGGGAAAGCGGACGTGGGTTCGCGGTCGTGGCCGAAGAAGTGCGCAACCTGGCCGAGGAGTCCAACTCGGCCGCCAAGGAAGTGGAGCGGCAGATCGTCCAGCTTCGCGAAGACGCTTCGAAATCGGGCGAGATTGCCAAGAGCATGGAGGAGATATTGGGCCGCGCCGTCGACCAGGCCAAAGGTTCGCAAGAGCGCATGAAAGGCGTGCAAAAGGAGATCGCGGACGCCAACGACATGATCCAGAACATCGCCGCCGCCTCGGAGGAGACGGCCGCGGGAAGCCGCGAGATGGCCGAATCGGTGCGCCGCATCAAGGAGTCGACCGAACAGCTCATCAGTTCGGTGCGAACGCTCGAGGAAACGGCCCAATCGGTGAAACAGGACGGCCACGACGTCGATCAGGAGGCGGGGCGTCTCTTCGAAGGAACCCAAAACCTGATCAACATCCTGAGCAGCTTCACCTATGACCGCTTCACGGAAGAGGAAGTGCGGCAGATCGTCGCGAGCATGAAGGGGGATGCGGGGAAAAAAGGAACACTCGCTTTGCCCCCCGGAAAGCCCGGTAAACCCGGCAAAAAATGAACTTAGCGGGCGGGCAACTTTTCAGGCTTTTCCTGGCGTACTATCTCTCGCACTGCGCCCACGACATCTATTTCATCAGCGGCCCCCTGCTGCAAGCAGCCGGGCACTCGCAGATGGTGATCGGGTGGTTTTTGAGCATTTTCTTCTTCGCGCAGGCCGCCGCCCGCCCCATCGGAAGTTGGGGGATCGAAACGTTCGGCGTGCGGCGGACACTGGTCGCCGGCGGGTTGATCTTCGTCGCGAGCGCGCTGTTGATCCCCGCCGCCATCGGCACACCCTGGGCGCTGCTACTGCTGCGGGCGATCGGCGGTGGAGCCTTGAGCGCCTACCTCGTGGCTTTGGTCGCGTACCAGTCGCTGTGCGTACCGTTCGAAAAAAGAGGCTCGTCGTTCGCGCTCGTCGCCGTCGGCGGCATGGCCCCTTTGGGGACGATCGTCCCCCTGGGAGAGTGGATCTTAAGCGGCGGGCACGAGACGCTTTACCTGTCGATCGGGCCGCTTGTGGGGCTTTGCTGCGTGTGGATCGGCTACTACATCGTGCCGGCCGGTATGAAAACGCCGCCCGCTCCACCGCAATGGGGGACTTATCGCGAACTCTTCGCCTCACCCTATGTTCCGATGCTGTTTTTTTCCGTCGTGCTGATCTGTTTGGTCGACGGCACGACGGCGTGCATGGCGAACCTCAAGGCGGAACACGCGATCACGGTCTCGTTTTTCATGGTCCCCTGTTCGCTGGGGGCCGTGGCGATCCGCCTTTTCGGCTCGCGGTTGATGGACCGCATCCCCCGACCCTCGATCGTCTCGGCCTCGTACGCCGCGATGGCGCTTTCGTTCGCCGCAATCGCCTTTTTCCCCCGCAACGAAGTGATGCTTGTCTGCGGGCTCTTCTTCGGCGTGGGGATCGGCGCCGCGTTCCCCAGCTGCATGTCCCTGGGTGCCGACCTCACGCACCCAGCTCTGCAGCCCAAGGCGGCCTCGCTCGTGTTCTGGGGCGTCGATCTGGGGTGGGGTTCGATCCCGCTCATTTTGGGGTCCTTGGGA
The DNA here is from genome assembly GCA_031547985.1 of Synergistaceae bacterium. GTDB lineage: Bacteria > Synergistota > Synergistia > Synergistales > Synergistaceae > JAVBRL01. Next base: position 920 of record JAVBRL010000240.1, on the reverse strand, counting down.
ACGTTCATGGGCGCGACGGCGAGCTTTCGCCTCTTCGCTCTTTTTTCCATCCCGGCGGTCGTGTTGCTGCACATTTTCTACTGGCGCCCCCTGCGCGCGCGCCTCGCGCGCAAGAGCGCGTAGTTTTGCGCGATCCGTCATTTTGCCGTTTGTCGATCGACCGCCGAACCTTTAAAATAAAATTGTCTGACGTTTTAATTAAGGAGGAATGTGCGTGAACAGCCGGTTCTTTGCGTCACGAAAACGGAAAAAAGTTCGTCGAAGCGGTTTCACTCTGGTCGAAATCATGGTGGTGGTCGTCATCATCGGACTTCTGGCGACGCTCGGCATCGGGCGCTTCATCAACCAAGGGACGACGGCCAAAATCACCGCCGCGAAAGCGCAGATCCAGGAGATCTCCCAGGCGCTCGACCTGTTCCACCTGGACAACGGATTTTACCCCACGACCGACCAGGGGCTCGAGGCGCTGCTCAAGGAGCCCACGATGCCCCCGGAGCCGATCAACTACCGCAAAGGCGGCTACGTCAAGAAGCTCCCCAACGATCCCTGGGGACGTCCGTTCTTGTATCGCTGCCCCGGCGACCACGGCGACTTCGACCTCTACTCGTTCGGCCCCGACGGCGTCGAAGGCGGCGAGGGCGACAACAAAGACATCACGAGCTGGTAAAACGCTTTGCGAATCTAAAAAACGCCCCCCGGGCTTTTCGCTCGGGGGGCGTTTTTCGTTTTTGTTTTTCAGTTCGCGTACCGGTGTTCCTTCTTCTCCTTCATTTATGAGCGGCGGCGTTCTTGCGGATCAGGAGCACGACACCCGCGTCCTCTTTCGTGTCAAAATAGTTGAAACCGCTCTGGTCCGGGCGGCGCCCGCGGCTCGTCGTCTCGAGCCCTTTGCCCTCAAGCAGCTTTTCCCCCTCATTGAC
>JAVBRL010000121.1:0-12303 GCA_031547985.1 Synergistaceae bacterium | reverse complement strand
GAGCTGGGATGCCGTTACGAGCCGCGCGCGCGCGAAGCGGTGTCGGGCGCGGACATCGTCTACTTGCTTCGCATCCAGCTCGAGAGGCAGCAGCAGGGATTGTTTCCGTCGGTAAGCGAGTATCACAGCCACTGGGGAGCGTGCGAGGAACTCGTGGCGCTTGCGGCGCCCGATGCGCTCGTCATGCACCCGGGGCCGATCAACCGGGGCGTCGAGATCGCCTCGGACGTGGCCGACGGCGAACAAAGCGTGATCTTGGAGCAGGTGCGCTCCGGCGTGGCCACGCGAATGGCGCTGCTTTACCTGTGCGCGGGAGGGGGACAGGCGTGAATATGAATTCTAAAATGAAGCTGCTTTTCGAAAACGGCACGCTCTTCGACGGCAGAAAATTTCTGGACGCGGGGAATGAGCTTCTGGTGGTCGACGGTAAAATCGAGCGCGTCGGGCGTGGAATCGAAATCGATCCGAACGAGACGGAGATCGTCGACCTGGAGGGGCGTATTCTGGCTCCGGGTTTGGTCGATCTGCATGCGCATCTGCGCGATCCCGGTTACGAATGGCGGGAAGACCTCGAAAGCGGTTCGCGCGCCGGCGCAGCGGGGGGCTTCACGACGCTCGTCGCGATGCCGAACACCGATCCGGCGATCGACAGCGAAGCGCTTGTGAGCTATGTGGTCAATAAAGGGAAAAGTGCTCCGGGTGCCCGCGTGTTGCCGGCCGCTTGTGTGAGCAAGCATCGTGCGGGAGTGGAGATGGCGGAGCTTCGAACGCTTGCTGCAGCGGGAGCAGTGCTTTTTACCGACGACGGCGCTCCCGTAGGGAGCGCCGAACTGTTACGCCTGGCGCTGCTTTACACGTTACCCGAATGCGACGGCACGAGTTGGCCGCTCGTGATGGAGCATGCCGAGGAGCCATCGCTTTTCGCGAAAGGGCAGGTGCACGATGGGCGCGTCTGTGCCGAGAGCGGGCTCAAAGGCATTCCCGCCGCGAGCGAGGAGATCGGGATCCTGCGCGGTATCGCGCTCTTGCGCGAAGTGGGGCGCGGTGCGCGCATGCACTTCACGCATGTGTCGTCGGTCCGGGGGATCGAGGCGATTCGCCAGGCCAAGCGCGAGGGGCTTAACGTGACGTGCGACGTGACGCCGCATCATTTGAGCCTGAGCGAGGAAGATGTCATACGAAGCGGATACTCGGCGGCATTCAAGGTCAATCCGCCGCTTCGGAGCCTTAATGACCAAAAGGCCTTATGGGACGGCCTCGCCGACGACACGGTCGACGCGATCGCGACGGACCACGCGCCGTACCATCTGGACGAAAAAGACCTTCCGTTCCAGGAGGCGACGTTCGGTATCGCGAACCTCGAATGCGCGCTGGCGTGCGTGCTGCACGAGCGCGCCGAAAAGTACGGGCACGTGCCGCTCGAACGCGTGCTCGCCAAGATGACGATGTTGCCTGCGAACCTGCTGCCCGCGCCGTGGAACACGCTGGGAGTCCTCGAAGAAGGGCGCGTGGCCGACCTTGTGGTGATCGACCCGCAATTGACGCGCCCTGTGGATCCGCTCGCCTGGAAAAGTCGCTGCCGCATGACGCCGTGGGCGGGGATGCTCAAGACCGGTTGGCCGGTGGCCACGTATAAAGAGGGAACGCCGGTCTGGAAGGAGTCGTGATTATCCCTTAGAATGCTTAAAAGGGCTTTTGTTTTTCAAACCGGGCATATGGGGAGGATTTTCGATGGCAAACAGGGAACGCGGATTGATCTTGGCGCTGGATACGCGGAATTTGTACGAGGCCGAATCGATGATCGAGACACTCGAAGGGGTCATCCGGAACATTAAAGTCGGTCCGCGTATCTATGCCGAGGGAGGAATGCGCTTCATTCAGGGGCTTGTGGGAAACGGCTATCGTGTTTTTCTCGACCTCAAGCTCCACGATATTCCGAACACGGTGGCGTTCGGGGTGGAGTACTATGCCGACCAAGGGCTGTGGATGCTGACGCTGCACACGGGCGGCGGGCGCGAGATGCTCGAACGCGCTCGAGCGGCCCGCGACCGCGCGGCGACGGGCCTCAAGCTGCTTGGGGTGACCGTGCTGACGAGTTTGAACGATCGCCAGTGGGCTGAGATCAACCCGGGCTCAGACCTGGGGCAGTCGCTGCTGGCGCGTGGCAAAGTGGCCGAGCAGGCCGGCATCGACGGTCTGGTCTGCTCCCCGCAGGACCTGGGCGTTTTGAGCGAGATCAACCCCGATATGTTGCGCGTTGTCCCCGGGATCCGCATGGGAGCGGGGACGGTCAAACGCGACGACCAAGTGCGCACGTCGACGCCGGCTCAGGCGTTCGCCGAAGGAGCGCACTACTTGGTCGTGGGGCGCCCCATTCTCGAGGCGAGCGACCCCAAGGCGGCCGCGGAAGGAATCCTTTCCTGCTTGGATGATGAAAAATCGGGAGGTATCGACGAATGAACATCCACGACCATGACGATGTCGTTTTAGCGCTGCAGAAGATGATGGCCGATTCCGGCGCCCACCTGCAGGGGCATTTCCGCCTGACGTCGGGCTTGCACAGCGGGCATTACATGCAGTGCGCGCGCCTGCTCTGCCACCCGGCCTACGCGGCTTTCGTGGGAGAGCAGATCGCCGAGCGGATCAAATCGCTCGAGCCGGAGGTGATCCTGGCGCCCGCTTTCGGCGGGTTGATCGTGGGGCACGAGGTCGCTCGTTCTCTCGATATTCCGTTTTATTTCTGCGAGCGTGACAGCGACGGTATCATGAGTCTGCGGCGTTTTCCCATGCCGACGGGCAAGCGCGCCGTCGTCGTCGAGGACGTCATCACGACGGGGCTGTCGAGCGCCGAGGTGGGCAATTTGATTTGCGCTCAGGGCGCCGAGTGGGTTGGGACGGCGACGGTCGTCGACCGCAGCTCGGGCAAGCACTGCCTGCCGACCCCGCTGTACTCGCTGTGGAGCGTGTCGTTTCCCGTCTACACGCCCGACGAATGCCCCATGTGCCAGCAAGGGTTGCCGGTCGTCAAGCCGGGAAGTCGTTAGGGGTGAAACTCGATGGCTGAAGGGTGTGACGCCGCCAAGCTGGACCAGGTCGGGACGCTGCTCGAAGTCGAAAGCGTCCTGCCCGGTCTCGTGATCCTTAAAATCGACGCGCCCCGGTTGGCGGCAAGTGCGCTTCCGGGGCAGTTTGTTCTCTTGCGAGCGCATGCGCCGTCGACCGACCCGTTGTTGGGGCGTCCGATCGCGATCATGCGGATCGAAGGAGATCGTGTTTTTTTCATGATACAGATCGTCGGGCGCGGGACGAAACTCCTCGCCGAGCTTCGCCCGGGCGAACCCGTGGGGATTCGCGGCCCGCTGGGGACGCCTTTGTGGGATGGGCGCGCGCCGCTTGAAAGCCGCGTGTGGCTTGCCGGCGGGGGTGCTGGGGTCGCGCCGATGCTTTTGGCGCACCAGAGGGCTCTCGAATGCGGATGCCGCACGATCGTGCCCGTCATGGGTATTCCCGGGAAGGGCTGCGAACCGCTCGTCGCATGGTTTTCGCGCTTTGCGCCGGACGGTGTCGTCGTTTCGGACGACGGGACGCTCGGGGTGCATGGCAACCCCGTCTCGTATCTCGAGGGCGTCGTGAAGCCCGACGACGAAATCTGGGTATGCGGTCCCGACCCCATGGTCCATGCGCTCGTGAAGTGTTTGGTTTCGAAAGTCAAGCGCGTCATGACGTCGTTCGAGGTGCGTATGGCGTGCGGGTTTGGTGGATGCCTGGCCTGCAGTATCGCGACGCGTTCGGGGAAGAAGCGCGTGTGCGTGGACGGATCGTTCTTCGACGCGAGGGAGGTGATCTGGGATGCGCTGTAACGGCGATTTTCACCCGGACGTTTCGACGCGGGTCGGCGCTCTCGAGCTTGCGACGCCGCTTGTTCCGGCAAGCGGCATTCTGCCGATGGATTCGGAGCACTGGGGCATCGATGGGATCGACGCGTGCTGCACGAAGGGGCTCACGCTTCACGAACGCCCCGGCAACCCGAAAAATCGCGTGGCCGAGACTCCTTCCGGCATGCTCAACAGCATTGGGCTCGAAAACCCGGGTGTCGCGCGGTGGGTGCGCGAGACGCTGCCGGTGCTCGAACGCACCGGGCGCAAGATCGTGCTCAACCTGGCGTGCGAGACGCTGCCCGATCTCGCCGAGTCGCTTCGCATCCTTAAAGACGCCGCCGAGCGCGTGTCGGCGCTCGAGCTTAACGTCTCGTGCCCGAACGTCGACGGTGGCGGACAGGCCTGGGGCGTGGACGAAGACGCTTTGAGCCGCGCGGTGAGCGTCGCGCGCGAGAACTGGAGCGGCGCTCTCTGGGTGAAACTCACGCCGCAGGCGCGCGATTTTGTGGCCAGCGCGAAGGCGGCCGAGGCCTGTGGCGCGGATGCGCTGGTCGTGGCGAACACGTGGTTGGGAATGAAGATGGATACGCAAGCGGGAAAACCGTTTTTCCACCGCGTCGTGGCGGGGCTCTCGGGGCCGGCGATCTTTCCGCTCACGTTGCGTCTCGTGTACGAGACCGCCCCCGCCGTGCGGATTCCCATCGTGGCGTGCGGAGGTGTTTTCACGGCGGACGACGTGCTGGCGATGTTGCTGGCCGGAGCGAGCGCTTGCGAAATCGGCGTGCTTTTGTTCACCGACCTTGGTGCGCCGGCACGAATTTGCGGTGAGCTTTCGAAGATCATGGAGCAAAAACGCGTGAGTTCGCTTTCGGAATTCATCGGCGCCGCGCGGAAATCTTAACCCCTTTCCAGCTGGAGTGAAAAATGTCTAAAAGGCGAAGTTCCCTAATGCGGGGGCTTCGTTTTTTTATGAGTCGTGTGCTTGATTTTCTTTTATGTTGCGCTATGATGACTTAATTCAGTTTCATTAGGAGAAAATTGAAACTCATTGAACGAGATAGGTAACATATTGGCTTGGCGCGGGGAGTGAGAGGCCGAGGATGAGGAAGATCGTCACTTCGAATCAGGAGCAGTGCGTGGGGTGCAATCGTTGCGCGCGGGAGTGCCCGATCGAGACGGCCAACGTGACCTACCTGGACGACGAAGGCGCCGTTAAAGTTCGAGTGGACTCCACTCAATGCATCGCGTGCGGTGCGTGTCTTTCCGTGTGCAAACACGATGCCCGACGCTACGCGGACGACACGGCGGTTTTTTTCGACGATCTGGCGCGCGGCGTCCCCATTTCCCTCATCGTGGCCCCCTCGGTCCGGACGAACTTTCCCCAGTGGAGACAGCTGCTCGCGTGGTTTCGGCAAAAAGGCGCCTCGAAGATCTACGATGTCTCGTTCGGCGCGGACATCTGTATTTGGGCCCACTTGAGGTACCTGGAGGCGTTCAAGCCGAAATCGCTCATCACGCAGCCGTGCGCCGCCATCGTTTCCTACTGCGAACTCCATCGCCACGAATTGCTCGTAGACCTTTCCCCCATTCACAGTCCGATGGCGTGCGCGGCGATCTACGTGCGGGATCATGAAGGCGCTGCGGGGCGGGTTGCGGCGCTTTCCCCCTGTATCGCGAAAGCCAACGAGTTCGAGGCGACGGGGCTTGTGCAGTACAACGTCACGTTCGCCAACTTGCAACGATATCTGGAAGAAAACGGCGTCGAATTGCCGGCCCAAGAAGGAGATTTCGACGGAGGCGAAGGCGGCCTCGGGATCCTCTTTCCCATGCCGGGAGGACTCAAGGAGAACATCGAATTTTTCACCGGACGCTCGGTACGGGTCGATAAATCGGACGGAAACGACGTCTACCGCGACCTGGACGATTACGCCTCGACGCCTCCGGAGTTGCGTCCGCGAATTTTCGACGTCTTGAACTGTGCTCAAGGGTGTAACAAGGGTTCCGGTTGCCGAAACGACCGGACGCTCTTCCAGCTCCAGTCGACGATGGATTCCTCCCGGCAGGCCGTTAAAGATCTTGCGCGCAGCGGGAAGATCTACGAAGCGTACGACCGGGTGCTCGTGCTCGACCGTTTCCTGCGCCGATACGTACCGGTCCCCTCTTCCGTTCCCGACGTGACGGAAGAGGAGATCGCACGGGCGTTCGCCCAGATGGACAAGGACACGTACGCCAAACAAAACTTCAACTGCGGGGCCTGCGGGTCGAATTCGTGCCGAGACATGGCGCGAAAGATCGCGCTGGGGGTCAACATTCCTTTGAACTGCATCGTGAAATCGCGCGACGACATGCAGATCGAGCAGCTGGAAAACGCGGATCTCTACCGGCGCAACGCGGAGTATATCGAACTTTTGCACAATATCGGGGAGTATTTGCTGTCGATTGGGGACCAGGATTATTCCGGCGCGCTCGGCGACGTCATGAAGGGGTTGTGCGCGGCGATCGGGGGGCACGGAGCGGCGTTGTGGAGGTGCGCTCAAGGTGGCGGGAGCCCGCGTTGCCAGCGCCTTGCCGGATGGCCCGCCGCGGAGGACGACCCTGAAGCGGCCGAAGCGGAGTTGTCCGACGACTGGTTTTTCTCCCTTTCGCGCGGAATGTCCGTGCTCAAGAGAGCGAGCGAGATGACGGAGGATGAAACGCGCGCCTTCGGGGATGGAGGGGACGCTTCCGTCCTGGTGGTCCCCGTGGCGATCAAGGGGGAGTTCTGGGGGGTCGTCTCCGTGCACGGTCCGGAGGGGAAGGCTTTGGGGGACGAGGAGATCTCGGTGGTCGCCGCCAGCGGAATTTTGATCGTCTCGAGCCTGATCGAGCGGGAAATGACCGAAAAGCTCGTTGCCGCCCGCGAGGAAGCGCTCGCGGCGACCCATGCGAAAAGCGATTTTCTGTCGAAAATGAGCCATGAGATGCGCACGCCGATGAACGCGATCATCGGCATGACGAAGATCGCCGAAAACACGAACGACCTCGGCAAGCTGCGACACTGTTTTTCGACGATCGGCACGTCGTCGGGGCACTTGCTCGGCATCATCAACGATGTGCTCGATATGTCGAAGATCGAGGCGGGGCGGTTTGAACTTGACGCTTCGCCGTTTGTCGTCGAAAAAATGCTCATGAGGGTGTGCAACCTCGTGCTCGAGAAAGTCGAGGCGAAACACCAGAAATTCCGCATTGCCATGGGGCCGGAGGTGCGTGTGCGCTACCTCGGCGACGAGTTGCGGCTCTCGCAGGTCGTTTCCAACCTGCTGGCGAACGCCGTGAAGTTCACGCCGGACGGCGGAAAGATCTCGCTCGCCGTCGACGAGGTGCGAAGGGACGACCGCGTGAGCGTGCTGCGGTTTTCGGTCTCCGATACGGGAATCGGCATGACGCCCGAACAGATCGGGCGGCTTTTCCGCGCTTTCGAACAGGCGGATAGCGGAATCGCGGGGCGCTTCGGGGGGACGGGGCTGGGGCTCGCCATCGCCAAGAGCATCATCGAGAAGATGAACGGGCGGACGTGGGTGGAGTCGGAATTCGGCAAAGGCTCGACGTTTCGCTTCGAAGTCGAACTGAAGCGCGACGAGGGGGAAGAATTGCCTGCCGCCGGCGAGATGACGCATCCCTCGGACGTGAAGGTGCTGTTTGCCGATGGCGACGCGGAGATACGAGACGGGTTTCGGATCATGGCGGATGAATTCGGTATCCGCTCCGACGCTGCCGCGAGCGCGAAGCGTGTCGTGGAACTGGTGGATGCCGCTCGGGACGCGGGAGCGCCGTACGACGCGCTCTTCATCGATTACGACATGCCGGGCAAAAACGGTGTCGAAATCGTCAGAGAGCTTGAACGGCGGATCGATCCTCGATCGGTCGTCATCGTGACTTCGTTCCTCCAGTGGAACCAGATTGAAAAATATGCCGGATCGGTGGGAGTGGGACGCTTTCTCGCGAAGCCGCTTTTCCCCTCGTCGGTCTTGGGTGCGATCGGCGACGTCGTGGGGGGACTCGCCAAAAGGCGCGATGCCTTCGCGGCTCCCGAACGGGAGCGCACGACCCCCGATTTTTCGGACGTAACGCTCCTTTTGGTCGAGGATATCGCGATCAATCGGGAGATTTTCGCGGCGCTGCTCGAGGAGACGAAAATCCGTATCGACACGGCCGAAAATGGGCTCGAGGCTGTGCGAAAGTTCCAAGCGAATCCGGAGCGGTACGATGTGATCATCATGGATGTCCAGATGCCCGAGATGGACGGTTACGAGGCGACGCGCGCGATTCGAGCGCTCGGCACGGAAAAGGCCGCGCGGATTCCCATCGTCGCGATGACGGCGAACGCGTTCAAAGAGGATATAGAACGCTGCCAGGCGTGTGGGATGGATGACCATTTGGCCAAACCGATCGATGAACGGGCGACGATCGAAAAAATTTCGTTTTACGCCAAAAAAGCGTGAGAACATGCGAAAAAACGACGGCGTCTGAACGGAGACATTCGTTCGGGCGCCGTCGTTTCGTTGGCAATGGCGTCAATTTTCATGGGCGTCGAGTTTTTCGGTCGCGGCAAGTGTCGCCTCGAAAATAGCGGTGAAGATCTGGGGGATGTGGTCTATTCTCGAGATGGGGAAATTGGAGCAACCTACCAGCGCGACCGTGATATCGGCGGCTGCGTCGAAAGCGTCCCTTCGAAGTTCGCTCATAGCTTCACCTCCTTCCCTTTAAAAAAGAAAGAGGACGCGAAGGATCATTTCACTTCTGTATTTTATTTTATCAAAAAACAGGCGTTTAGTGTGAGGAGGATTTTGATAAAAATAATTACAAATAGATGAGCAATTTGGCGCATGTCCCGCTAATGGAAATTATTATAATAGTTATCATCATGAAGACAAAACCGACAACCCCTATGGCACTGATCATCAAGGCGGGACGCCGCGTGGTATTAGCTAGGCGCGCTTATGAAAGGGAGGAAAGGCGCTTCACCGAGCTACGCGCGATGGCTCGGAAAATGCGCGAGAACCTGCGGGACCAAAGGAGAATTCGGACGCAAACGCACGTCAATTTTGTGCGGGAGCTGATCGCGGAGGGACCGAAGAGTTCTTTGCTGCGTCGCGGCGGAGGTGTTTTGCCCGTTTCGTTGCGACATCACCCGATTTTTCAAGATTACTGGAATCGATGTGTGCGGTGTTCGGTTCGAGAACTTCTGAGAGCAAAAAAGGCAATGCTTGAAGCGTTGACGGGAGGTCGAGTCCTCGCGACTTCGCCTTTCGGATAGCGTGCCGCAACGCGTCGGCGAGCGCTTCCGCGCGCAGTTCCTGCATCGCGGCCGCCCGGCCGTTCGCCGGGGTTTCGTGGTTCAGGAGCGCGTGGCCCAACTCGTGCAAAAGGGCGGCCTCGACTTCGCTTGCGGAGAGCCTGCGGTCGAGGTAGATACGATGGCCCACCCGAAACGCGTGTCCATGCGTCAGGCGGCAGTGCCGAATTTCGAAGCCGAAGCGGCGTGCGAAGTACTCCAGGAATGGGAGCGCGGCAGCGTCCTTCACGGGTCGCCTTTTTTCCTCTTTCCTTTTGTGGCGTTCCCCCGGGCGCTTTTTTGTTCCTCCGCTTCTTTCCATTGCGCGAACAGCTCCTGTTGTTCGAGTAAGCGGTCGTCGATCTCGCGTTCCTCGGCGCGCCCCACGAATTCGATGCCTACGTGAATTCGTTTCGCGTGGCGCTTCTCCTGCGCCAATAGGTTGCTGACTTCCTGGCGCATTTTGTCTGCTGCGCCCGGATCTTTCAGGAGCACTTCAAGCGGGATCTTGAAATTGATCCTCACCTCGTCGTCCGGTTCGAACGCCAGTGTTTCCGAGTCGCTTTTCTCCCGTTCCTCGCGTTTGGGATTGTCCGTTTCACCAAGAAGAAAACCGACGGTTGTCTCGAGCTCTTTCGCGAGATTGATCAAGTTGTTTCCTTCCGGCAGATACGCGCCTTTTTCCCAGGCGTAGACGGCTGTTTTCGAGACGCCGACACGGCCTGCCAATTTTTCCTGTGTGAGTTTTTTCGCCTTACGGAGTGTTCTCACCTTGATCTTCAAAGTTGCGTGGTCTGCCAGTTGACTCACCTCTTTCAAATGCAAGTCTAGTGTACATTTTGAAAGCAGGTAGTCAATCAAAGTGGAGTTGTAAAAAATCAGCCTGTAAACATTGACAACCCATATTCGTCTTCCTATAATCCAAGCATACTTTGTGATGGAGAGGCTTGGCGTCCCACCCCCGTTGGTTTGTGCAAACAGGGAGTGAAAAAATAAGTTATCATGTAGAAACGAAATCGCGCGCAGAAACCGTGGCGAAGAAACACTATGTGTGGGACGAGCGATAGCGCTTCCCAGGGGAGTGCCAGTGTACTTTACTTGGGGGGGCTATTTGCGTGTGCGGGGTGGAGTTGGAGAAACGTCGTCGGTTTGGCGGCCGGACGCGTTGTATGCGGACGCTCTATTTTGCGAAAACCGATACCACCCAAGGTCGGGCATTTTTCACGTGCGGTGCGCAAAACCGGGGACGTTTCTCTTTTTTATCGCATATTACTTGCGAAGCAACATCATGTCGCCGGGGGCGACGCGCACGAAGATGGAGTCTTGCGCGTGGATGCCCCCGGCGTCGTGTTTCGCGAGCTCCATGCGGATGCGCGAAAAATCGTGCGCGGCGGGCGCGCCTTCGGGGCGAAGAGTGAGGATGGTCGAGAAAACATCCTGCGTCACACGGAGCACGCGGCAGCGGAAGGCGTTTTCCGCGTCGCTTTTCGAAGACAACGAGAGGTAGTGTGCCCGTACGCCGATATAGCGCGTATCGTCCGCGATCGGGGTGTGGCATACCAGAGTCGTGCCCCAATCGATGGCGTAAAGAGTGTGCGCGTCGCGCTTTTCGATACGAGAATAGTTCTTGCACCCTGAGAGGAGGCACGAAGCGAACGTGTAGGGCGACTCGAACAGCTCGGCTGTCGGGCGCACCGTTTCGCTGCGCCCGTCATTCATGACGCAGACGTGCTTGCACAGCCGATAGATCTCGTCACGGGTGTGGGAGACATACAGTACCGTCCCGTCAAACTCCTCCAGGGTCTGGGCGAGCTCTCCCTCGAGCTGCCACCGCAGGTAGCTGTCGAGGGCGGAAAGCGGTTCGTCGAGCATGATGACCTTCGGGGAGCCGGCCATCATGCGCGCCAGGGCCACGCGTTGCTGCTGTCCCCCGGACAGCTGCGCCGGATAATGGTTTTCGAGCCTGCCGATGTAGAACTTGTCCACGCGCGAGCGCAAACGCTCGCGCGTCCCGTTGATCGACAGTACGGACAGAATGTTCTCCTCGACCGTCATGTTGGGAAAAAGCGCGTAGTTTTGAAAGAGCAGCCCCATCTCGCGTTTTTGCGGGGGAAGGTCGATTCCCTTCTCGGAGTCGAAGAGCGTGACGCCTTCCGAGACGATGCGCCCCTTGTCCGGGCGGACGATGCCGGCCAAGCACTTCAGCGTCATGCTCTTGCCGCAGCCAGAAGCGCCCAGAAGTCCCATCACCGTGTTATTCGCCTCGAATTCGACGTTGAGGGAAAACGTGTCGAATTTTTTTTGGATCTTCGCGTAGAGCGTCATGGCGACTTGGGGCTCGCGTACCGTTTTTCAAGCATGTTGACGGTCACGAGGACGACGAAGGAGATGACGAGGTTCACGCCCACCCATTTGTAGGCGAGCAGGTCGTCTCCCTCGCGCCAGAGCTGATAGACGGTCGTGGAGATCGTGGCGGTTCTGCCGGGGATGTAGCCCGTGACCATCGTCGTGGCGCCGTATTCGCCCAGTGCTCGCGCAAACGCCAGAACGGTTCCAGCCAAAATTCCTTGTTTGCAGTTCGGCATGACGATCCGCCAGAAGATGAACGTGTTGGACAGGCCGAGCGTCTGGGCGGAGTAGGATAGCGTCTCGTCGAACGACTCGAACGCGCCCCGCGCCGTGCGGTACATCAGGGGGAACGTGACGATCGTGGTTGCGAAAACGGCGGAGTACCAGACCATCGTCATTTTGAAGCCGAAGAGCTCGAGGATCGGCGAGCCGACCGGGCCCAGCGGGCCGATCGTCTTGAGCAGGAAGAAGCCGACGACTGTGGGGGGCAGCACCAGGGGAAGCGTCAAAATACAATCGAGAACGCCCTTGACGGTTCGGGGCGTCCTGGCGATTGCGCGTGCCGCGAAAATACCGAGAAAAAATGTAAAGAACGTCGAGATCGCGGCGACGCGAAGCGAATTGTAAAGTGGAAACCAGTCCATATTTTATGCGCGGGCTGGCGATGGACGCCGCCTTTGTGCGCTTTATTTTTGCGGAATCGCGAACCCGATGTCCCCAAAGACCTTCGAGGATTCGTTGCCTTTGAGGAAATCGACGAAC
>JAVBRL010000003.1:0-5542 GCA_031547985.1 Synergistaceae bacterium | reverse complement strand
GTCGACCCACCGCACGCTCTATATGTTTACGAACCGCGGGCGCGTCTTTTCCATTCGCGGCTTCGCGCTGCCCGAGCCGAAGACGGGCAAGGGCAAGCAGCTGGCGCTCTTTTTGGCGCTCGAACAGGACGAACGCGTCGTGGCGATCCGCGACAGCAACCTGGGCGGCGCGAAATACGTGTTTTTCCTCACGCGCAACGGCGTCGCCAAGCGTCTGCCCGTGGCCGAGCTCGACGGAATCAACCGCGCTGGGCGACGCGTACTGGGGCTCGACGAGGGCGATGATATCTCGCGCGTGCGCTTCACGGGTGGTAAAGACGACCTGCTCTTCACAACGGCGGGCGGTCAGACGTTGCGCGTGCACGAGGATGAGTTCCGCCCACTGGGGCGCGCGGCGCGTGGCGTGCGAGCCATCCGGCTCGACGAAGGCGATTCGGTCGTCGGCTGCGACGTGATCGTCGCAGGGCGCCAGTGCCTGTTCGTGAGCGAAAACGGCATCGGCAAGCGGACGCCTTACGCGGAATTCACGACGCACCACCGTGGCGGCTACGGCGTGCGCGGCATCAAGATCACGGAGAAGACCGGCTCGCTCGTGGGAGCCTGGGGGGTCTCGGAGGCCGACGAGCTCGTCGTCGTTTCGGGCAAGGGGCGCATGGTGCGCATCGAGGCGGCGCAGGTGTCGAGCCTCAGCCGCATCGCGAGCGGTTACACGCTCGTGCGGCTCGACGAGGGAGACAGCGTGGCCGACGTGAGCATCGTGCACGCCGACGACGAAGAAGGAGAATCCTGATGCGGCTCGCCAAGGACGGCCTGGCGACGATCGGCGCGTTCGCCGTCCTGGCGGTGATGGGGAAGTTCGTCCACCCGGCCTTGGGGATGGTTATGGTACCTTTTTTGTGCTTGGCCCTGTGGTTTTACCGCGACCCGGACCGCGTGCCCCCGCCCGACCCGGATGTGTGGGTGAGCCCCGCCGACGGCAAAGTCGTGGAACTTTTCGAGGCCGAACACCCCTACGTGGGGCGCGCGATGAAGATCGGTATTTTCATGAGCGGTTTCGACGTGCACGTCAACCGCATGCCCGCCGCCGGCCGGATCGATTACCAGGAGCACGTGCCGGGCAAGAAGGGGTTCGCCATCGCGCCGAAGGCGTCCGAGGTGAACGAGCGCTTCTACACCGGCGTCGTCACGGATCAGGGGCGTGCGCTGATCGTGCAGATCGCGGGCATCATGGCGCGGCGAATCGTGACTTATGTGAAAAAAGACGACGACCTCTTGCGCGCGGAGCGTTTCGGTATGATAAAATTAGGTTCAAAGGTGGATCTCTATCTGCCTGCTTCCGTTGAGCTGAGTGTCCAGGTGGGCGACAAGGTGAAAGCGGGGGAAACACCGATAGGAGTGGTGCATGAGTGAGATCGATTCGCGCGCTGAGGCGGCGTAACAAGCGTCCGATTCCTTTCCGCAAGATTATTCCGAATATGATCACGAGCGGTAGCGTGCTGTGCGGTATGCTCTCGCTTGTACTGACGTATCATCAGCATTTCGTTCCCGCCGCGTGGTTCATCGTCATGGCGGTCTTTTTCGACTTCATGGATGGTAAGGTCGCCCGCAGTCTGGGCGGCAGTACGGCGTTCGGCGTGGAGCTCGACAGTTTGGCCGACGCGCTGTCCTTTGGCGCGGCTCCGGCGTTTCTGGTCTACGCCGCGTACATCAACCTCGAGATCGGCGTCTGGGGGAGCCTTGCCGCCGCGTTCTTCGCGCTGTGCGGCGTGTTGCGCCTGGCGCGTTTCAACGTCACGCACGTTGTGGGTCCGTTCCAGGGGATTCCCATCCCCGCGGCCGGGCTTGCGCTCGTTTCGCTCGTGATCTCCAGGTTGCCGCTCAACCACTGGATCGTCGTGGCGGCGCTCTTGAGCCTGGGGGGCCTGATGATCTCCTCCGTGCCCTACGGCAACCTCAAGAGACTCAAAAAAGGCAACGTCAACAAGGCGAAGATGCGTTTCCTGATCGGCTGCTTTCTGCTCATCTGTGTCGTGATGCGCGAGCAGGCGCCGCTTCTGGTGATCGGCATCTACATCGCCAGCGGCCTGCTGCGCTTCGATTGGGGCGATTGGCTTGCACTCGACCGCGGCGCCTGCATCGACGACGACGAGGAGCCGCGCGAGGAAAACGTGTAAAAATCGCATCTCGATTCGCTGGCCATATGCTGACCCCGCTCGCAAGAGCGGGGCTTTTTTTATGTTTTTGAGCGGCTTGGACCAAACGGCCGGGTCTCCACGCATGGCTTGCTCATGCGCGGATTCCCGGCCGCTTGTTTGGGGGGCGTTGCGTATTTTTTGTGTTTTGGAACTTTTTGTTAAGTTGGTTGCGTTCGTTACGGGTGTTTCATGGTTTGTTGCAACGGGTCATCTGCGCGCGCGGATACGGACGGAATGAGCGCGGGTGTTTTTGAAAACGAGACGTCTCTATATAATAAACTGCGTAAGAAGGGCGCAAAACGCAACCATTTTTTGAAAATTGGGGGAAGAAATTTTTTCTTTGTTTATTCCTCTTCCTTCAGCCATTGAACAACTTTGATCGCGCCGCCTGAAGCCACGGTTTTGAAGCCCGCTTCCATCAACCGCAGCGATTCGCTGCGCATGTCGCGCGACGTGGGCGCTCCCAGGACGACCATGACGAGGCGCACGTCGCCGCGTTTGGCGGTGGCGACCAGGTTGAACCCCGAGGCGCGGATCCAACCGGGCTTGAGGCCGTCCGTTCCGGGGCATGTCTTGAGCAGCGGATTTTTGTTCGTCGTGACGTGTTCGCCATGCGCGACGAACGGTAGCGAGTGATACGGCAGCGCCTCGGGGTGGTCTTCGAGGTAGCGTTTGCTCAACGTCAGCATATCGCGCGCCGTCGTGCGCTGGCCGGCAGCCGGCGGCAGGCCGTGGGGGTTCGTGAACGCCGTGTTTTTGAGGCCGAGTCTCTTGGCCGTGGCGTTCATGCGTTTTACGAACGCGGCTTCCGAGCCCGCCAGATGTTCGGCCACGGCGACGGCGGCGTCGTTGCCAGAGGCGGCGGCCGTGCCGGCGAGCAGTTCGCCGAGCGGCACCACATCGCCCTGCTTCAAGTGCATGAGCGAGCCGCGCTGGCTCGCCGCGCGGGCGCTGATCCGCACGTTGTCGCTCAAGTCGGCCTGGCCCGAGCGGAGCGCGTCCATCGCCACGTAGAGCGTCATGATCTTCGCCAGCGACGCGGGGGCGACGGGGGCGTTTTCGTCCTGCACGTAGAGCACGCTTTCGGAGCGCAAGTTCATGAGGATGGCCCCGCGTGCGGCGAGTGTGCCGCCGGCGGATTGCGCCGCCTGGGCCGGGCCCGCGCAAAGCGTGAGGGCGAATAAAACGATTGCTGAGAAGAGGCGCTTCGTCATCAAGTGTGTCGATCCTCCGGTCTGGGGGTAAAAAAATTTTCTTCATCATAAACGACGAAAACGGGGTTGACAAATCTCGCCGCAGTGTCTAGGATACACACCATGTTGAATTTGACGGCACTCACCGAACGTTCCAGAGTCAGACGCGCCAGACGGCTTTCCATCCGCAGAGGTGGAGAGGTGTCTTTATTTGCGTATCCGCTGGAACGAAGAGGGAGTGCATCGCAACACGCCGCCGGAGGTAGAACTTCGTAGCGCCGCGTGAAAGCGAGCACCGCAGCACGAAGCCTAAAGTGTCAAACAGGCCCGTCCCTCGAACGAGGGGCGGGCTTTTTTTGTGGAGCTTTTAAAATTTTTAAGCATCAAAAGTCCAAAAAATCTTAATTTTATTTTTCGGGGAGGTTGTTTGTAATGAGCAAAAAAGGGAAAGTCGTACTGGCGTACAGCGGAGGACTCGACACATCGGTTTGCATCGCGTGGCTGAAGGATCAGGGATACGACGTCGTGACGCTGTCGCTCGAGATCGGGCAGAAGGCGGAGCTCGCGAAGGCCAAGGAGCGCGCGCTGCAGATCGGCGCGTCGAACGCCTACGTGCTCGACCTGCGCCAGGAGTTCGTCGATAAGTTCGTGTGGCCGTCGCTCAAGGCGAACGCGAAGTACCAGGGGACGTACGTGCTCAACTCTGCGCTGTCGCGCCCGCTGATCGCACAGGCTCTCGTGTGGGCCGCCGAGGCCGAGGGCGCCGTGGCCGTGGCTCACGGCTGCACGGGCAAGGGGCAGGACCAGGTGCGCATCGAAGTGTGCGCCAAGACGCTCAACCCGCAGCTCGAAGTGTTGGCGCCGGTCCGCGATTGGGGCATGACGCGCGAGGCCGAGATGGACTACGCGAAAGAGAAGAACGTTCCCGTCCCGACGACGAAGGAAAGCCCCTACAGCATCGACGAAAACCTCTGGGGCCGTTCGATCGAGTGTGGCGTGATCGAAAATCCGTGGAACCAGTGCCCCGAGGGAGCGTACACGCTCACCGTGAGCCCGCACGACGCGCCGGATAAGCCGGTAACCGTCGAGATCACGTTCGAGAAGGGCATCCCCGTGGCGCTCGATGGCAAGAAGATGCCAGCCGTCGACCTGATCCAGGAGCTCAACAAGATCGGCGGAGCAGCGGGAGTCGGCCGCGTCGACATGCTCGAAGACCGCCTCGTGGGCTTCAAGAGCCGTGAGATTTACGAGTGCCCGGCGGCCGAGATCCTGATCTCTGCGCACAAGGCGCTCGAGTCGATGACGCTCACGAAGGACGTCCTCAAGCACAAAAAGACGCTCGAGCCGCTTTATGCCGAGATCACGTACGAGGGCATGTGGTTTTCTCCCCTGAAGGAAGCGCTCGATGCGTTCATCGACGTGACGCAGCAGACGGTGAGCGGCGTTGTGCGCGTGGAGCTCTACAAGGGACAAGCGGTCGTCAACGGCATGAAATCCGACCAGACGATCTACCGCCACGACCTGGCGACCTACTCCGAGGGCGACACGTTCGACCAGAGCGCGGCCACGGGCTTCATGAAGATCTGGGGCCTGCCCGTCAAGACGTGGCGCGAAGCGCACCCCGAGAAAAACGAAAACCCGATCGCCAAATCCGCCTACAAACAGCAGCAAGGCGCGGCGTAAGGTTCCGCCCTTTTAAGTGAAATAAAAACAGCGAGCCCGCCGTTATCGGCGGGCTCGCTGTTTTTTTAAAACGGGCCGTAGCCCGTGATGTGGGCGTAGGCGACGAAGACGGCGCCGATCGCGTACCAGAGCAGCAGAAGCGGCAGTGCCCAGCGGACCCAGCGGCTCCAGGGAATGCCAGCGAGCGACAGCCCGGCCATGAACCAGCCCGACGTCGGCGTCAGGATCTCCGAGATGCCGTCGGCCATCTGAAACGCGAGCACCATCGTCTGTCGCGTGATACCGACCATGTCCACAAGCGGCGTCATGATCGGGATCGTGACGGCGGCCTGGCCGCTTCCCGAGGGGATCGCGAAGCTGAGCAGGCTCTGGAAGACGTACATCCCCTCGGCCGTCGCCACGGCGGGAAGTTGCTTCAAAACGTGCGTCGCCGCGTAGAGGATCGTGTCCATGATGTTGCCCTCGCTCAGC
>JAVBRL010000223.1:0-11921 GCA_031547985.1 Synergistaceae bacterium | reverse complement strand
GGGCGGCATCGAAGGCGCCAAGGCGGCAGCCGAGGACGTGGGCGGCGAGACGACGGAGTTCTTCGCCCGCAAGGCGCGGCAGCACAAGATCTGGGTCCACGGCGGCAGCATCTACGAGAAGATCCCGGACAGCGAGAAGCTCTACAACACGACGCTGCTCATGAACCCCCAAGGCGAACTCGCCGCCGTCTACCGTAAGATCCATCTCTTCGACATCGAGGTCCCAGGGGGCGTCTCCTCCAAGGAGTCCGACCTGATCGAAGGGGGCCGTAGCGTCGTGACGTTCGGCACCGACTGGGGGCGGATGGGACTCGCGATCTGTTACGATCTGCGCTTTCCCGAAATCTACCGCATCCTCGCGCTGCGCGGCGCGCGCGTCGTCTTCAACCCGGCGGGTTTCGCGCTCTACACGGGGCGCGACCACTGGGAGACGCTGATTCGCGCGCGGGCGATCGAAAACCAGTGCTACATGATCTGCGCGAATCAGATCGGCAAGAAAACCGCCTTCCAGACGTTGGGCCGTTCGGTCACAGTCGACCCGTGGGGCATCACCACGGCTGCGGCCAGCGACACGGAGGGCGTCGTCATGACACGGATCGACCTCGATTACGTCGAAAAAGTCCGTGCCGAACTCCCAAGCCTCGCCAACCGCAAAGAGGACGTCTACCGCGACGCCTGGGACGACGAAGAGGACGAAAAAGAGGAATAGCTGTTCACGGGAAAAATAAAAATCCGGGGCGCGTTTTCGACGGCGCGCCCCGGATTTTTTATGAGTATTCGTTTTTACAGTTTTTACAAGTTTTACAAGCTGCCGACGATCTTGTTCAGGTCTGCCGCGAGCTGCGCGGCTGAGGCATAGTTCGCGTCGAGCGACACGGCCTTTTGCGCCTTAGCCAGTGCCTGCTGGTAGCGCACCTTTTTGCCCGACGCGTCGGGGACGAACTCCGCCCAGAGCGCGTACGCCATCGCCTCGCGGAAAAACCCCTCCGGGTTGTACGGATCGACTGCTTGCGCTTTTTGGAACTCGGAGCAAGCCCCCTGCAAAAGCCCCGTGAGCTCCTTCTCTGAAAGACGCGTGTTCTTGAGCTGTCCGTACACGCGGCGATAGAGGCGAAGCCCTTCGAGGATGTGCTCGGAGTATTTCTCGAGCGCTTCGGACGAGATCTTGGGATATTGCGCAGCTTTCTCAGCCGTCTGCCCCTGCGGCGGGAGCTGGATCACGGTGTTCTGCGGCGGTTGGGGCGCGCCCTGCGATGGCTGGGGTTTGGGGGATGTTGGGGGTGCTGGAACGCTTTGTTGCGGCACCGTCGCCTGAGGCGTCGCCGCTCCCTGGGGCTGCGTGCGCACGCTGATGATCTTCGTTCCGCCCGCCACGGGCGTCTGCGCCACAGGTGCCGGCGGAACGGGCACCGGTTCTTGTGTCGTGGGCGACGTCTTCGCCGTGGCCGTTGCGGCCGGTTTGGCCGTCGCAGGCGGCTTGGTTACAGGTGCCGGTTTCGAGGCCGGCGTTGCCGGTTTCACAGTCGGCGCCGCCGGTTTGGCGGCGGCTGGCTTCGCTTTGACAACCGGCGTTTTGGGAGCGGTCTCAAGAGGCGGTACCTCCTGAGGCACGAGGTCGGCGCTTCGGCTTTGCGCCAGCAGGGCCTGTGCCGGGGCGTCTTCGGAAGCCACGGAAGCGTCCGCTCGATCCGCTGAAGTCGCGTCATCTGCAGAAACCGGGGCTCCGGCGACGTCGACCGATGCGGGCCGTTCGTCCGTCACGATGACGGTAGCACGCGTCTCGCCCAGGCGATCTTGCAACTCCGCGGCAAGCGGGATATACGCTTGAATCAGGCCGTTTTGGAAGCGCTGCGGGTACTGGTGGCTGGCAATGAGCGGAGAGGCGGAAAACGCAAAACAAAGCAACGTCCAAAACGCCAGATGCCCGAACAGCTTATTGGAGAGCGTCCTTTTTTCGCGGTCCCCGAGCAGCACGGAAAAACAAAAGGCACTCGTCGCCGCCAAGGTGAAGCAAAAACCCCCGCGAGTAAACGGCAGGAGAATGTCGGACATCGCCACGAGCAGCAGGCTTGCGATCCCCACCAGCGCGATCAGCAGGGCGGAAAACCGCCCCACGTGGTTTTCCGCGCTTTCCAAAAGACGGGCGTGGAACTGATATAGGGGCTGATAGGACGAGAAAAGATAAAAAAGCGTGATCACTCCGAGCAGGACGGCCGTTCCTTGATAGCCGGCGAACAGCGCTCCTCCGACCAAAAGTGCCCCGATGAAGATCGGAAACAGGCTGCCGTAAAACCCCTTTTGTGTGACGTTCCGGAGCCGTTTTTGCAGCTTTGCCGCACGGGTGAAGTCGGGAGCGATCCGACGCGCCTCCCGCAGATGCGCATAGGCCTGTTTGATACTTCTGGCATCCGTGTAGCAGGGAGCCCGGTAGAGCTCCCGGAGGTGTTTTTCACTGGATAGGTCCGCAGGGGGCGTTTTGGCGTAGGAAAGCGCCTTGCGGAAGAGCTCCTCCGCAAACACCTGCCGTTCTTCCGTCGACAGCGACGACGTGACGACCGATTCCGCCTTTATCGCCGTATTCGCGATGCTTTTTCGCGTCTCGCTGTTTTTCACGGCTCGCTTTTCCTTTCGGTCAGGCCCTAGTCGCCCCCGAAAAGTTCCGCGAAGATTTCGTCCACCTTTTCGATGCGAGTGCAGCGCGACACGTTATCGCCGCAGAAGAAAAGTCCGTGCTCCCAGTCGCCTTGGTAGGCGTCGAGAAGCGCTTGGGCAATGCAGAACGTCTCGCGCGTCTTGAGGTACGAGCAGTGCGAAAGGCAGGCGGCAAAGCAGGGTTTGCTCTCCACCGTCCCCTCGAGGTACTTCGCGATGAAGGGGTTTTTGAGTGCGCGTCCCGGAATCCCGACGGGGCTCATGATGAGGACGACGTCCTCGGCCGTGGCGTCGACATAGGCCTGCTTGAAACGTTCGGACGCGTCCCCTTCGACCGTGCAGGCGAATCGCGTCCCCATCTGGACACCACGGCTACCGAGCGCGAACGCGTGGTCGATATCCTTGCGGTCCCAGATCCCACCCGCTGCGATCACCGGGATATCCTCACCCGGGAGGTTTTCCCTCAAGTAGGCGATCAGTTCAGGAATGACGACCTCGAGTGACAGCGCGGGATCGTTCACCTGCTCCATTTTGGTCGCTCCAACGTGTCCTCCGGCGTGAAGCGGCGTCTCGACGACGATGGCATCGGGCCTTTTCCCATAATTCTTCTCCCACCGGCGGATGATGAGATCCGCCGCCTTCGTGGAGCTCACGATCGGGACGAGCGCCACATCCGGAAAGTCCTTCGTATAGTCCGGCAGCTTCAGCGGCAATCCGGCACCGGAGATGACGATGTCCACTCCCCCCTCACACGAGGAGCGAACCTGGCGGTCATAATCGGTCAACGCGACCATGCAGTTGACTGCGATGACTCCTTCGGGTGCCAGGGCGCGCGCTTCGCGAACGGCCTCGGCCACCGCAATCTCGTTGGCGGCGAAGTAGTTCTTCCCCGTAAAGGCCGGATGGTCGCAAGCGATTCCCACGCTCGCAATCGTCCCAACACCTCCGGCTTTCGCCACCGCTCCGGCAAGTTTCGCGCCCGAGACCTTGACCCCCATCCCCCCCTGTATTAGCGGATACCGGGGTGTATATTTTCCTATTTTTAACGTCGGCAGACTGGCCACTCTCGCGTAGCTCCTTTCAGGAACAGCTATGAGCCCCCATTTTACCACCCTCTGTGGAAAAACCGGCGGAAATACAAAAAATAAAATATTAAGTGAGAGATTAAAAGGAGCGCCTTTTTCTCCCGAGCGTAAACCGGATATCCATGACAGGTCGCGAAATTCGCCTTTTAAGCGCTTCGAGGATCGCCCCTTTTTTGAAATTCATATCCTGCAGCGCTCCCGGCGAGGTCACACTCACGTGAAAAATGCCCCCCTCGGCTCCCTCTTCGTACCCCACAAGAGCGCTTCGTTCGCCCAAGACGGGGCCGACGACCGATTTCCATTCCCGCTCGAGCCGGCAAAGCCACGAGCATTCCTCCAAAAATGAAAAACACGTCCCTTCGAACGAACTCGCAATGTGTCGGAGCTCCCCCTCGCGCTCCGCTCGATCTTCTTCAGTCATCGTGGGGTTCTCCCTTTTGGGCACTCGCGGCAAGCGCGACCAAAAGGATCTGGATATCCGCAGGCGTCACCCCGGAAATGCGCATCGCCTGCCCCAGCGTCTGCGGAGCGACAGCTACGAGCTTCTGACGCCCCTCCGACGAAAGGCCCGGGACACCCGCAAAGTCGAAATCCCTCGCAATCGCGGTCTGTTCGCGTTTGGCAAGGCGAGAGACGTTTTTTTCCTGCCGCTTCACGTACCCGAAGTACTTGACCTCGATGGCGACCCGTTCGCCGAGGTGCGCAGCCAAGTCCGAACCAAAAAGCAGCATCGCGCGCTCCCAGTCGATCTCGGGGCGCTTGAGCAGCTCCAGCGCCAAAACCGGACCTTCGAGCGGCGAACTCCCCCACTCGCGCAGGCGGGCGTTCGCCGCGTCGCTCGGGGATACCTTCACGGAGTTCAAGCGTGCGATTTCGTCGTCCATCGCCTTCCAGTCCTTTTGAAGCCCGTCCCACTGGGCGTCGTCGATCAGTCCCAAGCGGCGCCCCACGGGGGCGAGCCGCCGGTCGGCGTTGTCGTGTCTCAGGATCAGGCGGTGTTCGCAGCGGCTTGTGAGCATGCGGTACGGTTCCCGTGTTCCCTTCGTGACCAGGTCGTCGACGAGGACACCCATGTAAGCCTCATATCTCTTGAGCACCAGCGGATCTTCACCCCGCACGGCCAAAACGGCGTTGACTCCGACCAAAAACCCCTGCGCGGCGGCCTCCTCGTACCCCGACGTTCCGTTGATCTGCCCGGCCAGGAAAAGCCGCGCGATCTTCTTCGTCTCGAGCCATGGGTACAGTTCGGTGGGGTTCACATAGTCGTACTCGATCGCGTACCCCGGGCGCAACAGGACTGCACGACCGCACCCCGGGAGGCTGCGCACCATCTCAAGCTGTGTGCCTGTCGGAAGCGACGTGGAGAGGTTTTGCATGTAGATCTCCACACTCCGACGCCCTGTCGGCTCAAGAAAGACGGGGTGCGAAAGCTTCTCGGGAAACCGCATGAGTTTGTCGTCGATCGAGGGGCAGTATCGCGGGCCGGAGCTTTCGAGCTCGCCCATGAAGAGCGCGGAGTCCTTGAAACCTGCGCGGATGACCGCGTGCGTCCGCTCGGTCGTCCGTGTCTGGGCGCAAAAAAATCCGTCGTAACGGCGCGGCGGCGACCAATGGGAAAACGCCTTCGCGTCG
The DNA here is from genome assembly GCA_031547985.1 of Synergistaceae bacterium. Lineage (GTDB taxonomy): Bacteria > Synergistota > Synergistia > Synergistales > Synergistaceae > JAVBRL01. The sequence goes on along the minus strand of JAVBRL010000223.1, from coordinate 6,552 downwards.
GGGTCACTCCTTTGCAGCGGCAACGTGTCCCAGTCGACGGAGTCTCTGTGGATCCGAGGGGTTGTATCCGTGCGCAAGCGCCCCATTTCGAGCCCTTTTTTTCTCAGGTCCTCCCCCAAAAGCGGCGCGGGCATCTGCCCCAGCGGGCCCGAATCGAAACAGTGGCGCCCCACGTACACCTTTGCCGAGAGGTACGTCCCCGTACACAGCACGACCGCGCGGGCGCGAAATATTTCGCCGTACTGCGTGACGACTCCACGGACCGCTCCGTTTTCCACCAGCAACGACGTCACGTGCGTCTGATAAACATCCAGCTGCGGGCGTTTTTCGTGCGACATCAGCTCTCTTAAATAGTAATTTTTGTATTCGTGCAGGTCGCACTGAGCGCGGAGCGTGCGCACCGCCGCACCTTTCGACGTGTTGAGCGTCCGCAGGTGAAGCGTGGAGGAGTCCGCCGCGCGGGCCTGATGTCCTCCCAGCGCGTCGAGTTCGCGGACCAGGTGCCCCTTGGCGGGCCCTCCGATGGAGGGGTTGCACGGCATGAGCGCGATATTGTCCAGGTAGAGGTTGAGCATCAGCGTGCGCGCACCCATGCCGGACGCCGCCAGCGCCGCTTCGCACGCGGCGTGTCCTCCCCCGACGACGCAAAGATCGTAAATCGTCTCGCCGTTCATGATCGAATGAGCCCCTCTTGGATGTGATAGACCGCGCTCGAAGCGTAACGCGAAAAAAACGCCGCCCCGGTACCCAGTTCCGCGGTCGTCGCGAACACCTGCCAGCCGGTCTTCACAAGTCCGTCGAACAGGATACGCCGTCCTTCTTCGTCGAGCTCCGCGGTGATTTCATCCAGCAGCAGGATCGGTTTTTTCCCCGTGCGCAGGTGAACGCTCCAGGCCGCCGCAACGGCGAGCGCGAAGGCGACCCGACGCCGGTGCCCCCTGCTGAAGGCCTGCACGGCAGGCCTATCCGCGGCAAGCAGCTTCACATCATCGCGATGCGGCCCGACCAACACACTTTTCGCGAGACGTTCCTTCGGGGAGTGTTCCGCCCGTGCCATCAGGTAATTCTCTCGCAGGTCTTTTGCATCGCCGCCCCCGCCAGGAATAAAAAAAATGTCGATCTGGCTTGGAAGGAGGTCCTTTACATACTCCATCCCCTGTTTGAGAAGGCGAACGCATTCGTCTCGAACCTGCCACAACCAGATGGCAAGCGGCTCGATCGCTCTTTCGACCAAGTGCGCATCAACGCCGCGCCGTAGAAGAAGGCTTTTTTGGTAGACCAGTTTGCGGTATTGATGGAGATAAATGGCGTAAAGAGGGTTGATGAGAGCGCCCACCGTGTCGAGAAGCCGCCTTCTGTTCGAAGCGGATCCTTCGACGAGAGCCATATGCGCCGGTAAAAAAGGGATGATCGGAATGTGCTGGCGCATCTGCCCCGCGCGAATCCCTTTTTTGTTCCACCTCAAAAGACATCGCGTCGAAAGCTTCGCCACAACCTCGCCACACTCCTCGCCTTCGACCTGCGCCGCAAGGTAGGCGGGTTCGTCTGCTTTGTCCCAGCGAATTAACGACGCCGTCGCACGCCCCTGCTCAAAAGGACCCCATCCGGACAATAGATTAAGACCCTCTAAAACATTTGTCTTTCCCGACCCATTAACCCCTAAAAGCAGGTTCACACCCTCGTGCCAGACGACACGATCCGAGTTCAAATTACGAAAATTGCGAAACCAGCTTCGCGTAAACCTCATCGAAATGTTTTATATAAAGGCACCGGATGCCTATGGAGCGACTTCTTCGCTCCCCCCGAACGTTTCTTCCGACTCCGCAATGGCATCGTATTCCTCGCTCGAACGAAGTTCCTCCTCACTCATGGCAATCGGCGCGACCAAGCAGAGATAGTCCTCCGTATCCTTTTTCTTGATCAGCACATGTCCTTCGGTTCCGTTAAAACAAATGCGCACGGAAGGATCTTTAAGCACACGAAGGCCATCGAGGAAAAAGCGGGAGTTGACCGCCACCTTGACCGGTTCCCCATCGATCTCCGCCGACAGTTCCTCCACGGCGTTTCCCATCTCGGGGGCTCTTCCGCGCAACGTGCATTCCCCTCCGGGAGAAAGCTGGAAGAGGACCAACCGGTTGAAATCGCGAACGACGATATCGATCCGTTCAAGTGCCGCGAGCAGTTGTTGCCGATCGATGATCATCCAGGTCGTCTGACCTTGCGGAATGATCTTCTCATACGGCGGAAAACGCGACTCCACCTTGCGGATGGAAAATTCGACCCCTTCACACACGAAATAGGCCTGTGAATCGTCGTGCAGAAAGTGGACGTCGGAATCGGGCAAAAGCGTTGCCAATACTTTTTCGAACTCCCGAAGTCCTTTCATCGGCAAGATGATCGATTCCCCCGCGAGTCCTTCAGTCACGGCTACTTTACATAACGCGAGCCGTCGTGTATCGGTCGTGACGACGCGCATACATTCCGCATCCATCTGAAAATATGCCGACGACAGATACTGAGGAAATTCCTCCGTTACGGAAGCTGCGAGCGTTCCTTCCACAAGAGCCGAAGAAAAATCCTGCGCTTTGATCGTACAAAATTTTCTCGCTCCTTCCGAGGACGGAAAACGCGGGAACTCCTCCACCGGATAGACGGTAAATTTGTAACGACTCTTTCCGGCCATGACAGTCGCTTTTCCCTCTTTTACGACCAGCGAGAATTCGTCCGACTCGATTTTTTTGAAAATGTCTCCCACCATCTTGATAGGCAGCACGACTTCGCCGGGTTCCTGAACGGTTATCCCCTGCGTTTTGCAAACAAGCGATGTTTTGATGTCCGTCGCGAAAAGTTCCACGTTTTCGTGATTCGCTTTGATACGAACCGTTGAAAGAATGGACGAAGCCCCTGCACTACTGGCGCTGCGTTCGGCCATATTCCAATTTTTAAGGAAAGCGTTTTTCTGGACAAGCAGTTTCATTCAAGAACACCTCCGAGTCATGTACTCTAATACTCTATTAAGTTTTTATAAAAAATCAATCGTCTTACTAGTAGGGGGTGTGGATTTGTGGAAAACAGTCCTTTTTGTGGCTTGCTGCTGGTTTCTCACTGTGGATCGAACGATGCGTTTACGACACATTGACTCCACATTCTGCACAACAACCTGAAAACGCAACTGACCCGAACGGGCATCTTCACACAAACACTCCCATGGATTCACAGTTTTTCCCGTACGTTATCCACGATGGACTTGACGCGCAGGTTGGCCTTGAGGAGCTCTTCTATTTTGTTATAAGCGTAGAGGACAGTCGTGTGGTCCTTTTTATTGAAGGCGTAACCGATTTGCTGAAGGCTCTCCTTCGTGTTCTTGCGGGCCAAATACATAGCAATCTGGCGAGCGAGCGACAAATCGGAGGTCCGCTTACTCGAAAGGAGGTCTTCGATTGCAAAGCCGAAACATTCGCACACGAGCTGTTGGATGCGGTCGATACTGACGGGTGTTTTGGGTCCTTGACGGATGATGTCTTTGAGCCACAGCGAGACATTTTCTGTGTTCATGGGTTCCTGATTCAGTTCGGAACAGGCGACGACACGGTTCAAGGCCCCTTCGAGCTCTCGGATATTGCTGGGGATACTCTGAGCCAAAAAGTAGATAACATCCTCGGGAATCCTGTATCCGCGGATTTCGGCTTTTTTCTGGAGGATCGCCAGGCGCGTTTCGATGTCGGGCTGCTGGATATCGGTGACGAGTCCCCAAGCGAAACGGGTAACGAGACGTTCCTCGACGCCTTTGATATCGATGGGAGGGCGGTCGGAGCTGATAACGATTTGTTTATTGGCCGCATGGAGGATGTTGAACGTGTTGTGAAACTCCTCCTGGGTTCCTTCTTTGTCACCGATAAACTGGATATCGTCGATCAGAAGAATACCGGGGTTGCGATAACGAGCCCTGAACTCTTGAGTTGTGTTGTTGCGGATCGAACTGATCAGGTCGTTGGTGAATTTTTCGGCACTGATATAGAGAACCTGCGCGTTGTCGAGCTTTTCCGACGCGTAATGTCCGATGGCGTGCATCAAGTGAGTTTTGCCGAGCCCCACGCCTCCCCAGATAAAGAGCGGATTATAGGCGACGCCCGGACTTTCGGCAACGGCGAGGCTTGCCGCATGCGCGAGACGGTTCGATTTTCCCACCACGAACGAACTGAAGACATAATTTGGATTGAGTCCATTTTTGGGTGCTTTGGGCACAGGGGTAGCCACAGCCGTCTTCGCGCGTTCCTTTTCCGTGGATGTGACCTCTTCTTCGACCAGAAGTTCCAGGAAATCCACGATTCCTTCGGATTTGAGGAGAGGGAGCAGCTTTTCGAGAAACCGGTTTTCGATCTGCTGTTTGACGAAAACATTAGGAACTCCTAGAACGAGCGTTCCCTTTTCGAAGGAGACGGGCTCGCACGAGACGAGCCACGTATCGACAATCCCTTGAGACAGGTGATCGGCAGAAAACGACTTGACTTTCTGCCAAATGGACTCGATGCTCTGCGTGCCGTCGACCTCGTGTTCCAAGAAACTCACCTTCCAAATCCCACAAATCAAACCCCGTCCGAAAACCTGAAAGCGGCGGAAGATCATTTTAACATGTGCGTAACATGTGCGGATGCGAAGTACCCCTTTAAAAAAAAACAGGAGTTTGGGTTCATTTATCCACCAAAGTTTTCCACTTATCCACAAGTATAGCAGAAAATGACCTGTGGAAAATACGGAGGACCTAATTTCCCTGATTCAGCGCGCTTGAGTGACGAGCGATTTTTTGTCAAGAGAGAAAAAAATGGGACCTGCAGGCACCTTTTGCGTCCAAGCCGACTTATCCACATCTGTGGATAATTTGTGTGGAATCACGGACATTCCGATTTTTATTTTAGAGATTACAATACCGCTTAGGGAGTTCGTGCGGATTTTAAGCCACGCCTTTTCGAGGAGGAGTGACTGTGTCGGTTTTAAAGATAGCGATTCTCTACGCTTCGGTGGGGACAGGACACCGTTCGGCGGCCGAAGCGCTCCGGGATTGGGCGGCCATTGAACACCCGCAAGCGGAAGTCTTCTGTAAGGACGTGCTGGAGTACACTCCCTCCTGGATGGCGAAGATCGTCGGCGGGTCTTACGTGTGGATGGCGCGAAAGCTTCCGAAGGCGTGGGGGTGGTTGTACGACGCGACGGATCAGCCTAAAAGGCGCAAGGGTTTCTGGCACGCCCTGCACGATACGATCACGCGTTTTTACCTGAAAAAACTCCTGAAAGACCTGCAAGCGTTCGGTCCGGCGATGATCCTGTGCACGCATTTTTTCGGGACGGGGCCGCTGATCGACGCGCTCGAAGGACAGACGCCCGTTTTTTATGTGAATACCGATTTTCTGTCGCATGCATTTCAAAGAAACCCGGCGTTCTCGGGATGGTTTGTCGGCAGCCACGAAGCGCTGCGGCAGCATCGGGCGGACGGGCTTACGATCGAGATCTACGACACGGGAATTCCCATCGCCCCCGCGTTTGCCTCCTCCATGACGGAGAAAACGAAAAAAGAAGCGCGCGAGGCGCTCGGCATCGAAAACGACAAACGAGTGGTCCTGATCTCGGGCGGCGGCATCGGCGCGGGGTCGCTCGAGAAGGTGGCCGATTCGCTGATGGACTATCCGGATTGGCATACGATCGTCATCTGCGGAAGTAACGACTCCCTCACGAAGCGCATGGAAAGCAAGTACTACCCGTTCCCGCACATCCACGTCACCGGTTTCGTCGAAAACATTCGAAACTACTACGCGGCGAGTGATCTGATCATCCTAAAACCCGGGGGCCTTTCCCTGGCCGAGGTGCTCACCATGAAAAAGCCTCTGCTGCTTTTGGACCCCGTCCTGGGGCAAGAACAGCTCAACAGCGATTTTTTGCTCGATCATGGAGCCGCGCGCGTCCTCTTCGACCTGAGAAAGACGGGCGAGCGAGTCGACGAAATCCTGGACGATCGCGAGGGCTTAAGGTCGCTTAAAAAACAGTGTGAGAAACTCGCCCGTCCCGAAGCCGCGAGCGAGATCCTGCAGATCGCGATCCGCGAGACGGAAAAGCGCAAAGATCGCCTTCTGACGGTGGCAGGCGAAAAGAGCGAAACGGACGAGAAGGACGAAAAAGACGCGCCGCCGCCCCCCGCTCTTTTTAGCGAAGAAGAAACACCCCCACAAGCCCAAACGAGAACAGAAGAACCGGTGGATTGCGCCTGAAAAACGGTACCGCCTGCAACAGCCCGATCCCGAGCCCGAAAAGCCCTACGGCGAGGCCTCCGTTGCTCCAGGTTCCCTTGAGGGGGGAGAGCAAAGCCAGCAGGTACAGCGCCGCGACGAGCGGGCGCAACGAGGCGACGAAGCGCGAGGACGTCTCGGCACTGCAGCGGTGCAGGATCATCATGACGGAAGTGAGCAGCATTAGCGGCACGGTCACGAGCGCGAGCGTAGCGACGAGCGACCCGACAAACCCCGCCGTCTGATAGCCGACGAACGTAGCGGCGTTAAGCGC
>JAVBRL010000245.1:0-3177 GCA_031547985.1 Synergistaceae bacterium | reverse complement strand
GTACGAAATGCCCGTCGGCGTGCCGAGGTACGCGTTGTCGAGCACCGGGTCGTTGCGAACGAGCGGGGCAAAGAGGTACTCCAGGTTGCTGATCAACCGGATTTCGTCGTCGATCGCCTTCGTACGCTCCACTCCTGGCGCGAGCATCGCCTTCGACGCGTAAACGCCGTTTTCGGTCCGGTCGGGGCGCGGCAGGTCGCGCCCCCGGAAATTTCCCCGGTTTGTGTAGACCATCTCCGCGCCCAGGGCCATCGCGCGCACTTCGGCCGCGACCTGGCGCAGGATGCCGTTGCACATCGCCGCCTGCTCGCTCACGATCTTGACGAGGTAGTCCTCGGCCTGCGAGCGCAAAGCGCGTTTGCTCCCCTCCGACGAGTTGACTCCCAGTTGAATATTGGCGTCCATGGCGTATTTCGGCAGGTTGAGCAGCTCCGTATAGGCCACCAAAGCGATCAGAAACTGCGACAGCAGCCCCACCGTGAGGATGATGAAAAGCATCTTCGTTCCGATCTTGAGATCTCGGAAACGCTGTATGACCCGCTTCACGACATCATATTCTTTCTGCGCTCTCTGCGCCTCACGCGAACATGTCGCGCACAATCAGGTCGATCACACGGTCGACGGGAAAGTCCGGAGAATGGGCGCAGGAAAACGGATAGTAGCTCAGGTTTTCCGTGAAGCAGGGGACGGCGTTGACCTCGATCACGAACGGCTCTTCCGTATCGTGAGCCACCATAAAATCGACACGCCCATAAGCCCGCCCGCGCACACTTTCGAACGCACGCACCGCGAGAGCGCGCATCGCCTCCTCGGTGCGGGCGCTCAATTCAGGAAGGCGAAGATGCCAGTCGCCCATACAGGTGTAATCTCCTGCGTCGTTGCTGTACACCTCGACGAGCGGCAGCGTCGCAAGGTGCGAACCATCGGCCACGACCGGCACCGTCACGCTTTTTCCGGGCACGAAACGCTCGATCAGGATCGGATCGTCGTAGGCGAACGCTCCCGCCAAACCGGATGCCAGCGAATCCGCGCCATCGAGGTACGAGATGCCGATGGCGCCTCCTTGCGACGTCGGTTTCGCCATCAGAGGAAAATCGAGACGTGCCGCGCGCATCGCGGCGAGAAATCCCTCGGCGCCGCCGCGCGTCCACCCCGCTCGGGAGAGTTCGAAATAAGCGGGCGTGGGGATCGCGTCCGTGCCCCAGAGGCGTTTGCAGAGGATCTTGTCGTTGATCACGGCCGTAGAGGGAGCCCGCGTTCCGGAATAGGGCAGGCCCAGAAGTTCGAGCACGGCCTGCAGCGTGCCGTCCCCGTGACGTTTGCCCTGGACGCTTACGAAGACACCGTCCAATTTCAAGGCTTTTAAATGTTCACATCCCGAGTCGTCGTATTCTAAAAAAACGACGCGGTGCCCCAGGCGTTCGAGCGACGCGGCGACCGATCGTCCGCTTTTTCGGGACGCCTCGGCTTCCGAGGAGGTCCCCCCGTAGATCAAGCAGAGGTTCATCGTCCCCCTCCTCCCCAATAGGGTATAATCGCCTCAGTAAAAGAATCACGCTGGCGGGAAAATGCAATTCCGCGCACCTTTTAAGGTTTCTATTTTAAGGGAATGCCGCGCGGCACGCAAATTGCACCTCGCATGGAAACTCGTTATAATACGTTGACGGTTAATCGAAATTAAGAGGCGACGACCAAAGCCCACGATGCGCGCACTCGAGGAGCCAGATGAGACAAGCGCTAGCCCTTCTCCTAGGAAGCCTGTTCTGCTCGTTCGTCGCTATCTGTTTTTGGCCGGTCGATTTTCTCGAATTCTGTGATGGGGAGGAGATTCTTTTCGCTCATCCGTCACCTGTCGGACAGAAGCTGGCAACCCGATACATCCACTCGCTTCAAAAGACCTCCGTCGAAGACGACTACTACGTCGTCGGCGGCAAGCTTTGGGGGTGGGAGGAACGAATTCATTCGCTGGGAGCGGGGCTCCCCTTCACACAGCCCCGAAACGGCCGCTATATCGTACACTCCGGAGGGATGACCGTTCAGGGAGGACGCCAAGCCATCTCCCCCCTCTTCTTGAGGATCGGCAACGAGCGGCTGGGACGCAACGAGATCGATCTGCCTCCATACAAAAAATACGCGGCCTACAAAGAAATCCCAAAAACACGCCTGACGTTGCGCCTGAAAAAAAACCCTCTAGGCTGTGCGGCCCTTGAAAGCGCTCAAAAAAGGAGGTTGAATTTCGCCCGACAAGAACCCTAGCTCCCTTTGCACCACGCGCTTCGAATTTTTAAAAAGGAGGCTTTTGTCGTGTCCGACGAGCCACTCAAAACACAACCCGAACAGGACAGCAGTGTCGACCTCGACGCCGTCATGCGCAAGTATGACACAGAGGCACGCTATCGAAACCTAGACGGAATGCAGGCGCGGATCGTCATGGTCGTCGCTGTCGCCATGTCCTTCTTCCACTTCTACACGTCCGGGTTCGGGCTTCTCCCTTCCATCAAACAAGGAGCGGTCCATCTTTCGTTCGCGCTGTTCCTGATCTACCTGTTGTACCCGTTTTCCCAGAAACTCTCGAAGTCGGGCGGTATCCCCTGGTACGATTTCGCCCTGGCCATCCTGAGCGTCGCCTCGGTCATGTACCTCGTCGTTGCCTACGAGGATCTCACCACACGCGCGGGGATGCCGATCAAGATGGACATCATCATGGGGTTCATCGCCATGGCCACGCTGCTCGAGGCGACGAGGCGAATATCGAATCCCGTCTTGCCCTGCATCGCCGTCTTCGCCCTGTTTTACTGCTACTTCGGGCGCTACTTCCCGAGCATGTTCGCCCACCGCGGCTACAACATTCCGCGAATCGTCAACCACATGTACCTGGGCACCGAAGGGATCTTCGGCACGCCGCTCGAGGTCTCCTCGACGTTCGTGTTCATGTTCATCCTCTTCGGCTCCTTCCTAGAGAAGACCGGCATCGGGCGCGTCATCATCGACCTGTCGCTCGCGCTCGCGGGCTGGTCGACGGGCGGCCCCGCCAAGGTGGCGGTCTTGAGCTCGGGCCTCATGGGCACCGTCTCCGGATCGTCCGTCGCCAACGTCTGCACGACGGGGATGTTCACGATCCCCCTCATGAAGAGCGTCGGTTACAAACCGCACTTCGCGGGGGCCGTCGAGGCGGTC
>JAVBRL010000104.1:0-5004 GCA_031547985.1 Synergistaceae bacterium | reverse complement strand
GTTCGCTCCCCAACCGGCGGCCGCGAAATGGGTCTACTCTTTTCTGATGCTCTGCGGGCGCCTGGAGCTTTACACGGTGATCGCGCTCTTCTCGCCCTACTGCTGGCGGCGGTAGAAACATCACACACGTATTTTGTCCGTGTTACAATAAATAAAAGGAATTTAAGGAGGTGGCGATATGGAATTGGCAAAAGTCACTACGAGCGGACAAGTCACCATACCCGTGCAGATCCGCAAAAAACTCGGCATCAAAGAAGGCGATAAGGTCCTGTTCGTCGAGGACGATAACCGGATCGTATTGCTCAACGCGTCCCAAATCGCCCTTGAAAACCTCCAGAAATCTTTAGAGGGCGAAGCCGGGAAAGTCGGGGTCAAAAGCGAAGAAGACGTCGTCACCCTCTGCAGGGAAGTGCGCGAAGAGCTTTACCAAAAACGTTATGCGGGTAATGGTTGATACCAATATCCTCGTATCCGCGGCGCTTTTCCCTCATCGCGGAATTTCCACCATGATGAGGGAAATCATGTGGCGTTATGAGCTTTGCATTTGCACCTTTTCGCTTGATGAGCTGTTTATGGTGGTCGAACGAAAATTCAAACACAAAAAAGAGGATTTCGACGATTTCTTCAGACAAGTCTCATATTCGTTAATCTACACGCCCGCCTCATTTAAAAAAGAAGACCTCCCAACCCTCCGCGACGAAAAAGATTATCCCGTTCTTTTGTCCGCGATAGATGGCGATATCGATGTGCTGGTAAGCGGAGACAAGGATTTCTCGTGCATCGAATGCAAACGGCCGGAGATTGTAACCCCCGGCCAATTCATCGAGAAATACCTGACTCCCTGATGCCCCCCTCGCCCTACTGCTGGCGGCGGTAGGGATACGACGAAGAAAAAAAGGGCCTACGCCCGCGGTTTCACCACTTCTCCGAGGAGGGCGGATCGTCGTCGCCGCAGTCGAGCGAATAGCCCCGCCCACGCTCGCCGACGATGCGGACGCGCGGGCGGCCATCCGCGCAAAGCTTGCGGCGGATGGCGCTGATATGGGTCATGAGGCTGCGGGACTTGGCCGGCTCGCCGGGCCATAGAAGTTCCGAGAGCGATTCGTACGCCACCGGCACGCCGGGTGTCTGGGCCAACCTTTCGAGCAGCCGAAACTCGCTGTCGGTCAGCGAAACGGGGCTACCCGCGATCTGCACCGTGCGGCGCACGCAATCCATCACGAGGGGCGGCAGGAAGATCACGTCCTCTCGCGCCCGCGCCCCGCGGCGCCCGAGCATTTCGAGGCGAAGCGCCAGCTCCTCGAGTTCGAACGGTTTTGTGAGGTACTCCGACCCCAGGCGGAGCCCCCGGACACGATCCATGGGGGCGTCGCGCGCGGTCAGAAAACAAATTTCCGCCTTGGAAAGCTTGCGAATCTCGTTGACGAACCGGAACCCCTGCGCGTCCGGCAACATGACATCGAGCAGGATCACATCCACCCGGCGCTCGGTCAGAACGGCGCGGGCCTCCTTCGCGCTTTCCGCCCCCAGGACGGAGTAGCCCCGTTTTGAAAGATATTTATGGCACAGTGTAATGATATCCGGATCATCGTCCACGATCAAAACCACGCAATTCACGCCCGCAATCCCCCCTCGCAAGCTTCGTTCGATTCCAGTAATGATTATAGTGCGTTCGGCGCAAAGGCATGAGGGGCCAAGGCCTCCTTCCGCTGCCTTCGGCGACACCTCGTATAATCAAGTTGCGGTCGAAAGAGTACATCGGACCGGCCTCCTTGCGTCTCGGAAGCCAGATGGGACAATAGGAACGTACAGGTAGAGGGCGCAGTGCGCCACCTTGAGGTTTTGCCTCCAGAGGAAGAGTTGCGCCTCTGCTTTTACGGGCTGATGCGAATGAGCTGGATAGCGATCATGCGCTGAATCTCTCACGAGGTTGCATTCCCGTGATTGGCAGAGGAGGGCCTCTATCGCGTGCAATCCCGATTTGCGAGGTGTTCTCCATGCACTACGTCGGCATCGACATCGCCAAGCGCAAACACGAAGCGTCGATCATCGGCCCGGAAGGCAATGCACTCTGTGCGAGTGTCGCCTTCCCCAACACCAAAGAGGGCTGTGATACTCTGATAGCCCAACTGGTCAAACTCGATATCGCCAAGAACGACGTCGTTATCGGGATGGAAGCGACGGGGCATTACTGGCTTTCCGTCTACTCCTACCTGCTGGAGGTCGGTTACGACCTGAAGGTCATCAACCCGATCCAGTCCGACGCGTTTCGCGGGATGTACATCCGCCAGACCAAGAACGACTCGAAGGACTCGTTCATCATCGCGCAGATCATGCGCTTCGGCCAGTATTCGACCACCCGCTTGTCGGAGGAGTCTGTCATGGCGCTCAGGCAACTCTCGCGCTATCGGCTTTCCATCGTCGACGAGTGCTCGGACTGCAAGCGTAAAGTCATCGCTCTGCTCGACCAGGTATTTCCCGAATACGACAGTCTTTTCTCCGACGTCTTCGGTCGTGCGTCCAAGGAGGTTTTGCTCAATTCTCCGACCCCCGAGGATATGCTCCAGATCTCTTCCGAGAAGCTGGGCGAACTGCTGGCCAAAGCCAGCAAAGGCCGGTTCAAGGCGGAGAAGGCGGCACAGCTCAAAGCGGTCGCCGCCGGTTCCTTTGGCATCGCCTTCGCGAAGGACGCGTTTGCTTTTCAGATCAAACAGCTGATCGAACAGATCAATTTTCTAGAAAAGCAGCGAGAAGAGCTCGAAGACGAGATATCCCTGCTTCTTACGCAAATTAACGTCGTCATCACGACAATTCCCGGCATCGGCACCGTGCTGGGGGCTGCGATCATTGGCGAGATCGGCGATATCAACCGGTTTGACGCGCCCGGTAAGCTGGTCGCGTTTGCGGGGCTGGACGCCACGGTCAATCAGTCCGGCGAGTTCAACGGAACGAAAAGCCGGCTGTCGAAACGCGGCTCTCCGTATCTGCGCAGGGCTATCTGGCTTGCCGCCTCAAGTGCCGTCCTATGCGATCCGATTCTTTCGTCCTACTATCAGTCGCTCAGAGCGAGAGGAAAACATCATTTGACCGCCGTCAGCGCCGTCGCACGAAAAATATGTAACATCCTTTTCACGATCCTCAAAGAAAACAGACCCTACGAGGCAACTCCTCCGAAACGGGTTGCAAGCTGATTCTTGTCACATATGCGAGCCTCAAGAGGCAGCCGAAAAACGTGCGCCATTTCTTTTTCAAAGGGCTTGACATTCCATAGCTGGTCTTCCTCGGGGAGGAAGGCAAATAACCTCGACGCGAGGCTTTCCCCCCGTCGCCCCGGTATGATTTTCAGCCGGGGAGACTGAATCCGATCCCCCCCGGCGACAAATACGGTTCCTTGCCTTCCTGACGAGGAAGGTGGCAGCGCGAAGCGCTGACGGAAGGAGGCCCCTAACGCCCCCGCCTAATCCCCACCGCGCCCATCGCCCTCAATGCAATCGCAGCCGCGCCAAAACCGGCATTACAGCCGCTCGACGACCCGCCGCCGCCGCTCGGGCTCTCCTGCGGGAAGCCGGGCATGTCGGCCAGCCTGATGCCGCCGTTCGGGAACGTCTGCACGTATTGCGTGTCGTCGCCCGCGAGCGTGTAGCGGATCGACACGATGCGGCCGTCTTTGAACGCGTCGCGGTTGGGGGCCGTGCCGCCGATCTCCAGGTACGGCGCGGCGACTTTCAGCGCCGTCACCGGCGACTCGTTGCCCTGCGCGTCCACCCAACTGTAGTACAGGTCCGTCAGCCCCAGGCTCGTCAAGATCGCCTTGATCGTCGCCAGCATCGCAGGGTCCGCGTCACCCGCGAACGGCAGGCGGATTTTCACCAACCACGTGCCGTCGGCGTTCTGCGTCGCCACGACCTCGCAGTCGTTCACATTGAACGTGAAATAGGTTTTTTCCGTCGGCGCGTCGGGGCCTTCGACCGTCACATTGATCGTGTACGTAACGGTCGTCTTGCCGTCTTGCGCCGTCACGGTGAGCGTCAGCGGGCCGGTGGTGAAATCATGCTTCGCCGGCAGCGTGGGTTCGCTTTTCGCGCCCGTGGGCAGCTTGCCGGCGATGTCGACGCTCGAGATGTCCGTGCCGTTGGGCACGGTGATCGAGTACACCGTGCCCGTGAGCGCCAGCGGATACGACGTGCCACCGATCGCAAGCGCCATGCTCGAGGGCTGCGTCGCCGTCGACGGCGTCGGCCCGCCGGGGTTGCCGCCGTTGCTGGACTGAGAGAACGTCGCGCTGATCGCGTGATCCGCGCTCACATCGCTGAACGCATAGGTGCCGCCTGTTCCCACGCTTACCCCGTCGACCAACACATCCGCTATTTTGTAGCCGGAATTCGGGGTGATTGTGAACGTCTGGTTGTCACCTTTCGCGACCATCACTTCGCCGCTGGGCGAAATGCTGCCGTTCGCCCCCGCGGTGGCCGTGATCGCGAGGTAGAACGCTCGCAGTTTGGGATAGGCCTTATTGTCGGTAACCGCATAGCACCAAACAGCTGTTGCCTGAGGACTAAAAACCCAGCCCTCATCCGTAAAGTTCGTTTGAATCGCGAACGCCGTCTCGGTGAGCGGTGCAGCGCCGGCGTCGCTCGCGGCGGCACCTATCCCCATTAACGACTCGTTGTGCCCAATATACTTAAGCCAGAAGGAGGTTGCTACCGTACCACTGTTGTTCCAGCCCACGACGCCACCGACGTTGGAATCACCCGCCACGCTGCCCGTCGCGTAGCACCGGCTCACGCTGCCGCTGCTACTTCCCACGACGCCACCGGAGTAAGCGAGCACGCTACTATTCTCCACGTCCCCCGTCGCATAGCTGTCACTTATAGTGCCCGTATTCTGATTATCTCCTACGAGGACGCCTAGAGTACCGTCCCCGGATACTCTCCCCACCGCGTAGCAACGCTGCACGGTGCCTTCATTGTTGGCCCCGACAAGACCGCCTAGAGTACCGTTTCC
>JAVBRL010000155.1:0-2953 GCA_031547985.1 Synergistaceae bacterium | reverse complement strand
CGAGGTGCGCGGAGAAGAAATTGCTGATCACCCGCGTGCCCCCCTCGACCATCAGCATGTTGACGCCGCGCGCCGCCAAGTATTCCAGCACGGGGCGAAGAGGAATATCCTCGTCCGCCGCCTCGTCCAGCACCGTCACGTTAATGTCCGCCGCCCTGATCCGTTCGAGCTTTTTTTCGTCGACACCGGGGCCGCAGAAGATCACGCCGTTGCCCCCCTCCAGGATGCGGGCGTTTTCCGGGACTTTCAAGTGGCGGTCCAAGATCACCTTCAGCGGCGAGATCCCCGAGACCAGGCGCACGGTCAATTCCGGATCGTCCTGCAGAACCGTGCCGATCCCGACTAAAATCGCGTCGTGCTCCGCCCGCAGGATATGTCCTTTTTGGCGAGAGGTGGCGTTCGATATCCATTTGCTCTCTCCGGTGTCAAGCGCCAAGTCTCCGTCGATCGACAGCGCCGACTTGACCGTCACCCAGGGGCGCCCATGCTGCATGCGGCGCAAGAAACCGCGGTTCGTCCATTTGCACTCGCGCTCCAACACGCCGACGTCGACCTGGATCCCGGCGGTGCGCAACGCCAGAAGTCCCTTGCCGTCAATTGCGGGGTTGGGATCAACGATACCAGCGACGACTTTGCCGATTTTCGCTTCGATGATCTGATCGACGCAGGGAGGTGTTTTTCCGTAATGCGAGCACGGTTCGAGGTTCACATAAAGCGTCGCGCCCTCTGCCTGTTCTTTCGCCCGACGCAACGCCTCGATCTCCGCGTGCGCCCCCCCGAATCGGCGATGATAACCCCAGCCGACGACTTTTTGATTTTTCACGATGACGCATCCGACCCGCGGATTGGAACGAACGTACCCCGTTCCACGAACGGCGAAACTGAGCGCCATCCTCATGAAATACTCCCGCTCGTGCCGGGGTTCGTAGCTGGTCAGTTGCGATTCCTCTTGGTTTTCCATCACACCGGTTCCTCCTTGAGCGCTTCTAGGATACGCCTCGCGAGCGCTCTCCCGATCCTGGGGACGGACGCAAGGACCTCTTCGTCCAGTTGCGCAATGTCGCGCGCGCTTCCAAAGCGCGAAAGCAGCTGGACCGCCCTTTTGCGGCCGACTCCCGGTATATCTTCCAATTTATTATGCAACAACGCACCTTCGCGTCTCCTGCGATGCGCGCTGATCGCAAAACGATGCGCTTCGTCGCGGACGCGCATGAGCAACCGCAGTGCCATGTCGTTGGGCTCCAGACGCAGCGGCACGTCCATTCCGGGAATATAAATCTCTTCGTAGCGTTTCGCGAGCGCTACGATCGGAATATCTTCCAATTTTAAATCCTCCAAGGCATCCTTTGCAAATTTCAGCTGCTCTTCGCCCCCGTCGATCAGGATCAACTGCGGCAGCGGCTCTTGCCCGTCGAGCGATTTCGCGTAGCGGCGCTTGAGCGTTTCATTGATCGACCGAAAATCGTCGACCCCCTCCACCGTTTTGATGTTGAAACGGCGATAGCGCGAGACGTTCGCGAGTCCTTGTTCGAAAACAACCACCACCCCGACTGTCTCGCCGCCCGCCGTGTGAGAGATGTCGAACCCGTCGATCCTCCACGGTAGCGTCGGTAGGTGCAGAACCTCTTTGAGGCGCAAAAGCGGCTGCCAGGGGTCGTTTCGCTCAGGCCCCCCCACATCCGGAGTATCTCCCGGCAGCAGCGACTGCTGATGCGAAAGTCGCCGCATGGCGTACAGGACGTCCCGCAGGCGCGCCGCCTCCTCGAATGCAAGCTCGTGTGCCGCCTTTGTCATCCGTTTGTACAACCGGTCGGTCAGCTCCTCGGAGTTCCCCTGCAAAAGCAGCGCGACGTCCGCCACGCGCTCGCGGTATTCGTTCTCGGTGCAGTGATCGTGGCACGGCCCCAGGCATCGCCCGAGCGAATATTTCATGCACGGGCGCGGTAAGCGCCGGAATGCCGGCGTGCCGATCGGAGCGGCGCAGTGGCGCAACGGAAAATAACGTTCGGCCAGCCGCAAAAGCTCGCGCAGCGAGTACGCGCTCACGTAAGGCCCCAGATACGTCGCCCCGTCTTTGGCCTTGTGGCGCGTCACGACGAGGCGGGGGAAAGGCTCGTTCGTGATCTTGATGTACGGGTAACGGTCCCCCATCTTGAGCTCGACGTTGAAAAACGGTTGATAGAGTTTGATCAAACGCGCCTCGAGGATCAGCGCCTCGGCTTCCGTGTCCGTACGGATGGTCGTGATGTCGGCGATTGTCGAGACGAGCTTGCGCAGGCGCGGCGACGCGAAGCCGTTTTGCGGCCCAGAATGCCGAAAATACGACATCACGCGTTTTTTGAGCGATTTCGCCTTGCCGACGTAAATAATTTTTTCCGCCGCGTCGTGCATCAGGTAGACCCCCGGGCGATCCGGAAAACCCTTGACCTGTTCGATCAAATTTTCCCGCGTCCCCGGTCCGGTGAAAACTTTCGTTTCGCCTGTCCGTTTTTTTTGCTTTTCTTGGCAAACGTTATCCAAACGGCATTCTCCCTAGTGACATAACGATCGATCCTGTTATAGGATTATAAGGCTGCGAGCAAGCGCGAGAAAAACGCGAAAACATGGAAAAAATAAAACACGCAAGCACGGAGGTGCTTTTTTGTATGTTTTGCCCGTCCATCAAAGTATATAACGACCTCACGCGGTCGAAAGACGACTTTGCCACGATCGTTCCGGGCGAGGTACGTTTCTACGTCTGTGGTCCCACGGTCTACGATTATTTCCACATCGGTAACGCGCGCCCGTTCATCGTCTTCGACGTCATGCGGCGCTACCTCGAGTACCGGGGCTACAAGGTCCGCTATGTCCAGAACTTCACCGACATCGACGACAAGATGATCGTCCGCGCCCACGAACTGGGGATCACGGTCGACGCGTTAGCGGAGCGTTTCATCGCGGCGTACTACGAAGA
>JAVBRL010000152.1:0-10441 GCA_031547985.1 Synergistaceae bacterium | reverse complement strand
CGAAAAAGAACCCGAGCATATCCTGCTGTGCGGCGTCAACGGCGCTGCGCCCGGCGGTGTTTTCTCCCCGCCCGGGTCCAAGCGACTCGAGCGCAGTCTCGCGAAAAATTCCCGCAAAGATTTTTATATTTTTTATATTATAGAAGGGAGTGTTTTTTCATGCAGGAGTCGAAACCTTTACGGAAACCGGGGGAACTGGGTTTTTCGGTGCTCGCGCTTCTGTTCGGCGCGGCGGGGTACTACTTCGCGCTGGACATGACGAGCGGCGAACTCTCCTCTCCGTCCGTCGCCCCGAAAGTCGCCTCGATCGTCATCATGGCCATGGCGCTGATCAATTTCATCAAAACGCTGACGAAAAAGGAAAAGGTCGTCGCCACGTTCGCGACGGTGACGAAATATCTCTTCACGCGCGACGTCGTCGTGATCTTGGTCGCCCTGGCGGCCTACTCGGTCGCCTTGCCGGTCGTCCACTTTCCCATCGCCTCGCTCGTCTTTTTGATCGCGACGCTCGTGTATCTGCAGAATTTCAAACGGATTCCGCTGTGCGCGGGTATCGCGCTGGCGAGCGTGGCCGTCCTCGTCGCCATTTTCAACTACATCTTCAAAGTGCAGCTTCCATAATTTCATCAGGAAAAAAGGGAGACGATCATGGAACATCTTGGAAATATTTTTCTTCCGTTCGCTCATCCGGAGATGATCTTGCTCGTGGTCTTGGGCGTCTTTTCCGGCCTCTGGGTCGGTGCGATTCCGGGACTTTCCGTCACAATGGCGGCGTCGCTTCTGATCTCGTTCACGTTCGCGTGGCAGCTCAACAATGCCATGTCGCTGATCTGTGGCGTGTTCGTCGGCGGTGTCTACGGTGGCGCCATCACGGCGATCCTGATCAACATTCCCGGCGCTCCGGCGGCAATCGCGACCGGGTTCGACGGTTACCCGCTCGCGCAGAAAGGCGAGGCGGGGCGCACGATCGGCCTCGTCACGACCGTTTCGATCTTCGCGGGGTTGCTCGGCGTCCTGGTGCTGATGGTGGCGGCTCCGATCGTGGCGAACTTCGCGCTCAAATTTGCGCCGCGCGACTACTTCCTGCTCGCGCTGATGGGGCTGCTTCTGATCGGTAGCATCGGCGGCGGCGACCCGGTGAAGGGCGTCATGTCGGGGGCGATCGGCGTGCTCTTCAGCATGGTGGGGATGGACCCCTCGACCGGCGAGATGCGCTACACGTTCGACAACGTCTATCTGATGGCGGGAATCAGTTTCGTCACGGCGATGATCGGGCTCTTCGGCGTCTCGGAGGTGCTCTCGCAGCTGCGCGAGATGACGCAGAAGACGGCCAAGCAGAAGCTCGACAAGATCGTGCCGGACCTGGCGACATTCCGAAAATATATGCCGCTGGCGCTGCGCTCGGGGCTACTCGGCGTGTGGATCGGCGCGCTGCCCGGCACGGGCGGCGACGTCGCGGCGCTTTTGGCCTACGACCAGGCGAAACGTTCCGTCAAAAACCCCTCCGCTCCTTTCGGCAAAGGCGCGATCGAGGGAGTCATCGCGCCGGAGTCGGCCAACAAGGGGGCCATCGGTGGCGCGTTCATTCCGATGCTGACGCTCGGTATCCCCGGTGACGCGGTCACCGCGATCATCATCGGCGCGCTCTTCATCCACGGCTTGAAGCCCGGGCCGATGCTGATGATCGAAACGCCGCACCTCTTCTGGATGATCGTGGGCCTTCTGATCATCGCCAACATCGCGTTGCTGGTGATCGGGCTTTCGAGCGTCAAGGTCTTCAGCAAGATCATCGAGGTGCCCAAGCAGATCGTCCTGCCGGTCGTCATCATTCTCTCCGTCATCGGCACCTACTCGATCCAGAACAGCCTGATGGATGTCTTCTGGATGATCGGGTTCGGCGTGTTGGGTTACTTCATGCGCTGTTACGGTTTCAGCACGGCGCCGATGGTGCTCGGCATCATCCTGGGGCCGCTGCTCGACTCGAACTACCGGCGCGCGATGCAGGCGGCGGGCGACGAGCTGCTGCCGTTTATGAAAGACTTCGTGGTCAACCCGCTCACGTGCTTCCTCGTGCTTTGCATCGTCTACCTGCTCGTCTCGCAGACGGCATGGTACGCGAAACTGCGCGGCCGGGCCCCCAAGACGTTCAGCGACGACGGTGTCGAAGTTTCTTAAAATGAGGGGAGGTTTTTAAAAATGGCGAAGAAGAAAACGAAAAAAATTCTCATGCTTCACGGCGTGAACCACAATATGTTCGGCAAACGCGACCCCAAGATGTACGGCACGATCACGCTCGAGCAGATCGACAAAGAGCTGGCAAACGTCGCGGGCGAGCTCGGCGTGGAGATGGAATTTTTCCAGACGAATCACGAGGGTGAGATGGTCGAGCGCATCCACAAGGGCTATTTCGACAAGGTTGACGCCGTATTGATCAACGCGGGCGCGTGGACGCACTACAGCTACGCCATCCGCGACGCGCTGATGATCCTCGAAGTGCCGGTCGTGGAGCTCCATATGTCGAATATTCACGCGCGGGACGAGTTCCGCCACCATTCGTGTTTCGCCGACTGCGTCACGGGCCAGATCTCCGGTTTTGGCCTCGACAGCTACCTGATCGCTCTGCGGGCCGCCGTGAGCTTCGCGAACCAGGGCGAAAGATAGCCTCATGAAGACGCCGGCGTTGCCGAAAAAAATCACGCTCTGCGAAGTCGGCCCACGCGACGGATTGCAAAACGAAAAAGTCGTCCTGAGCACGGAGCGAAAACTCGAGCTGATCGATCGCGTGGCTTGCGCGGGGGCGAGGGTGATCGAAATCGGTTCGTTCGTGCACCCTAAGGCCGTGCCCGCGATGGCGGATACGGACGAAGTCGCCCGGCGCCTCGACAAAAGACCGGGCGTGGAATATCGCGCGCTCGTCCTGAACAAAAAAGGGATCGAGCGCGCGCACGCCGCCGGTGTGAGCAAGGCGAAGCTGACGGTCTCCGCGAGCCCCACGCACTCGAAACAAAACAGCAACGCCGCGCCGGAGGAGATCGTACGCAGCTTCTCCGACTGCGCGGCGTTCGCGGCCGCGAACGGCATCGCACTTTCCGGCGCGATCGCGACGGCGTTCGGTTACTACGCCGAGGGCGTGATCGGGCTCGACAAGATCCGCCCGCTCGTCGAGGAGTATCTCAAGATGGGCGTGACCGAACTGTCTTTGTCCGACTCGACGGGCCTCGCCAATCCGAAGCAGGTGTTCGAATACATGTCGGCGTTGCGGGAAGAATACCCGAACGTCACCTGGACCCTGCACACGCACAACACACGTGGCATGGCGATGGCGAACATCTACGCGGCGATGACGGCTGGCGTGGCGCATTTCGACGCGTCTTTAGGCGGCATCGGCGGCTGTCCGTTCGCGCCCGGAGCTTCGGGCAACGTCTCGACGGAGGACGTCGTCCACATGGCGCACGCGATGGGCGTCGAAACGGGGTTCGACCTGCAAAAACTGCTTGACGCTTCTGTAATCTTGCGCGAATGGCTTGGGCATGACCTTGACAGCGCTCTGCTCAAGGTGGAACGCCCAGACGCAATAAGCGGCGTTTGCGCGTAAAAAAGCGGGGCCCTCGAGCGAGAGCCCCGTTTTTTATGTGCTTCACGCTTTTTATGCGACGAAGATCTGTTGCGAAATTTTCGTGCACATTTCCTGAATGCGTGGGATCAACCCCATCAGGATCTCGTCGGTGAAACGGGTCGACGGGCCCGCGATGGAGATGCAAAGCGGCGCTTTTTTCTCGCGGTTGAAGATCGGCACGGCGAGCGACAGGATGCCGTCCTCGCGTTCCCCGCGGCTGATCGCGTAATCGCGCGAGCGGACGGCGGCGAGGTCCTCGATAAAGGAGCTGCGGTCGGTTAACGTGTGATCCGTGATCTTCTTGAGCTTTGTCGCCTCCCGTTCGATCACCTCGGGATCTTCGTAGGCGAGCAGGACTTTGCCGCCCGCGCCGGCCCAGAGGGGAAACCGGTCTCCGACGCGAACGACGCAACGCATGGTGAGCAGGCTCGGCACATGCTCGTAGCAGACGCGGGAGTCGTTTTCGAGGCCGTAGAGTGAAACGGCTTCTTTGGTGCTGTCGCGCAGGTCCCTCATATAGGGGAAAGCGACCTGTTGAGGTTTGAAGTGCGCTCGCGCGACGGCTCCCATGAGATAGATCTCGTTGCCTAGAGAGTAGGTGCGGTCGTTGTTTCGTTTGACCACGTCGAGCGAGACCAACGTCGTGACGAGACGCAGCGTCGTGGTCACCGGCAGGCCGATCGCGTCGGCGATGCGGGTCAGGTTAAGGTGCGGTTCGTCGAGATTGAAGCATTTGATGATGGCAAAAGCCCGTTCCACGGAGCGGACGGAGTCCTCTTTCATGTCTTTGCCCCCTTTCTTCGAGTGAATGCAATTCTGTTTAGTGGAAATAAAATCCATCATGCGGAGAATTTTAGACGATATATGGAAAAAGGGCAAGCATTTAATGAGGGGATTGTGCGAATGGATTTGCATCAAAGCCGATATTGTGGGATCGCAAGGCGTGTGGTATATTACCCAAGTTATTTTTAGCAAGGAGGTGTATCGTCGATGAAACGGACTTTTCAGCCCCACAATACGCGCCGCAAGCGGGCGATGGGTTTTCTCGTCCGGTCCGCGAGCCCGAGCGGACGCCGCATCATTCGAAACCGTCGCCGCAAGGGGCGTAAAAACCTGGCGGTCTAGATTTTAGCCCGTGGGATTTGAGTTTCCGAGCGACGTTCGGCTCAAATGCGGGTGGGAATTTGATCTCGTCTTCCGCACCGGTCTCCGCGAACAAGGCGATTGGGTGCGGTTGTTCTTTGTTGTGCGCCCAGGAGAGTCGACGCGAATGGGTGTGACGGTAGGGCGCCGCGTTGCGAATGCCGCTGGCCGTTCCCGGGGACGTCGAGTGCTGAGGGAATCGGCGAGGCGTCTGTTGCCGAACGTGGAGGCGGGGTACTGGTTCGTCCTCTCGCTTCGAGAGCGCGGTTTAAAGATTTCCGCGCGCCAGATCCATTTCGAGACGGCCCAGTTGTTGCGACGAGCCGGCTTGATCGACGGCGGGGCGGATCCGGGATATTTGGATTTCGACCGGAGGGTGCTTGCCTGAAAAAGTGTTCGTTCCCGTCGCGTGTTCTTTTGACGTTGCTCGATGGATACAAGCGGTACATCTCTCCCTACCTAGGGGACAATTGCCGTTTCGTTCCCTCTTGTTCGGAATATATGATGGAAGCTGTCGAGTGCTACGGTTTTTTTCGTGGAGGCGCGATGGGCTTGCTGCGCCTTTGCCGGTGCGGCCCCTGGCATAAGGGAGGGTACGACCCCGTACCTGCAATGAAAAAAGGAAGGTGACTTTATTTGTCGAGTCTTTGGTCCGGAGCGGGTAACATCCTTCTTTCCATTCTGAACTTCTTCTACAGTTGGACGGGATCTTACGGGGTCGCCATCGTGTTGCTCACGTTCGTGGTGCGCCTCGCGTTGCATCCGCTCGCCCAGAAACAGCTGAAGAGCATGCAGGAGATGCAGAAGATCCAGCCTCGCCTGAAGACCCTTCAGGAGAAGTTCGGATCGGACAAGCAGCGACTGAATCAGGAGATGATGCAGCTTTACAAGGAGCACAAGATCAATCCTGCCGCGGGCTGCCTGCCTCTTGTGATGCAGATTCCCGTGATGATCCTTCTTTTCAACGTCTTGCGGACGTACCAATTCGCGGACACGCATTCGATGGGGATCGCCCTCGTCGGTTCGCCGATTTCGGGTTTGGCCACGGCGTTGGGTGTGCCCTTCACGGGGGAACCGGGCGTTATGGCGGTCGTTTCGGCGCTGTTTTCCAATCCTTCCGGGCTTTCGCAAGTAGCCCTTTATCTGCCCAATCTGCTTTTGCTCTTCGCCATCACGGGGCTCACATGGTACCAGATGCGCCTGAGCGGCAATCAAAATCCACAGATGGCGATGATGAACACGTTCATGCCGATCTTCATGGGTTTTATTTGTTTGAGCATTCCCGGCGGTGTCATGATCTACTGGTTCACCTCCTCCGTCTGGGGTTTGGTGCAGCAGGTTTGGGTCGTTCGCAAAGGCAAGCAGGAAGCGAAGGAAAAGCCGGTTCTCTACAAGAGTCGGCCGGATGAGGGAACGCCGGACAAGCCTGAAAAACTCGAGGTCAAACAGCCTGAGCGTCCCACCACGCGGACTTCCGAACGGAAAAGCGCTACCACTGCGGGATCCGGAGGGCGTACACGACATTTCACCGAGAGTTTTTTTGATGGGGAGGGTAACGATAAGACGTGATGAACGACGAACGTAACGACGAACAATTGATCGCGCAAGCGTCGACCGACGTGCCCGGATCCCAGGCCGGAGAGGCCGAATTGCCGGAAGAAGGTGACCCCATCGTCGTCCTCGAAACGACGGACCCCGAGGACGGCAAGCGAAAGGCGGCTGTTTTGTGGGGAATTCGCGAAGAAGACGTTGATGTGCGGGTGATCGACGAGGAAAAACGCCTTTTCGGTTTTCTCGGTACGAAGTTCAAAATCGAAGCGCGTCCTGTGGCGCCGCTTGCCGTCCTTAATTCGACCTACTTCCTGAACGCGCTCACGGCGCGCATGGAAGTGGACATCCGCGCCGTGCTCAGCGAAGATAACGTGATTGAGCTCACGGGTGACGATGCGGGAATCATCATTGGGCGCTACGGTGAAACGCTCAAATCCCTCGAATATCTCTCGAACCTGATATTTCACAAGATGGAAGACCCGGAGCGGATACGTCTCGATTGTGGTGGGTATCGCGAACGCGTCCAAGCCAATTTGGCGAAGATCGCGCGAGGTGCGGCCCGCGAGGCCGTCTCCTCCGGCCAACCGGTGACGCTCGACCCGATGTCGAGCTGGGAACGGCGTTTCATTCACTTGACGCTGCAGGACCGGCAAGACGTGGAAACCCGATCGTCCGGCAACGACCCATTCCGGCGCGTTGTTATCTGGCCCAAGGACACAGCGTCCGAAGGGGCGGGCTCCCGTAAGTTTTCGAACAGAAGGCGGTCGCCAAGGCGTCCCCGTAATCGTTCGAGCGATCGTCCAAGCGGACCGGAGCCTGAATGAGGCCTGTTCTCTTTCATCTCTTCGGCTATCCGGTCGACAGTTACTACGTCGTCTGGTTCGTTGCCCTGCTCGGTTGCACGCTGTGGACCCGACGTCGCGCCATCGCGCGTTTCGGCTTCACGGCGAACGATGTGGCCGATATCTTCTTCTGGGTCTTTTTGGGGTGTGTCGTGGGTGCGCGGCTGGGGCACTATTTCGACAACTGGTCGTGGTATCTCGAGAATCCGTCCCGCATCCTGCGTTTTTGGGAGGGGGGACTTTCCTCCGGCTCGGCCATCGTGGGGGGCGTCTTGGGCTGCATCTGGAAGACGCACCGGATGGGCAAATCGTGGCAGGCGTTCGTCGAGGCGGGCTCCATCCCGATGCTCTTTGTGATCGGCATCGGACGTTGGGGGTGCCTGCTCGCGGGGTGTTGCTTCGGTAAAGTCGTCCCGCCGGGCTCGACCTGTTCCTTCGTGCTGCATTTTCCCTTCG
The DNA here is from genome assembly GCA_031547985.1 of Synergistaceae bacterium. Lineage (GTDB taxonomy): Bacteria > Synergistota > Synergistia > Synergistales > Synergistaceae > JAVBRL01. Next base: position 2,833 of record JAVBRL010000152.1, on the reverse strand, counting down.
ACTCGCCGGGAGTATTCCGCTACGCGAGCCAGGCCTACGAAGCCCTCGCCGCGCTCGCGTTCGGGGTTTTCTTGCTTTTTGTCGAACGAAAGCTCGTTCGACGTGGCATCTCGACCGTTCGGCACGCGCTGCTGGCGCCGTCGGCGATGGTTTTTTACGGGGGCTACCGCTTGCTGTTCGATTTTTTGCGTGCGGGCGACCGCATCTTGGGCTTGCGCGTGGGGCAGATCTTCGGCCTTGTGTTCATCGCATGGGGAACTCTGTGGTTCCTGCACTCGTGGAAAGCGCTTTTCACCGACTCAAACCCCGGAACGAATTAAAAACCAAAATACGACCCAAACAAATAAGGATCGAATCGGGCTTAAAAGAAGGCGCGTTCGGTCCTTGTTTTTTGCAGTTACGCGTTCTTAAGGGCGATTGTTTCGGTAAAAATCCCGATGTTCAGTATTTGTCAAAAATGGAGAATAAGACATCGTCGCGGCCACATTTTTAGAATTAGGCGCAAAAAATTCCAGGAGGTGGGAACGCATGTTTCCAGAAAACGCAAACCACACGCAACACACCCCCGATGTCCCGGGAACCAAAAAACTGAAGAAAAAACTATGGGCGCTCGCCATCATGTGCGGCGTCTTTTTGGCGTTGACGCTCGTCTATCTCGAAGCGCCGCTCGTCGTCAAACCGATGTCGGCTCAGGATGGAGGACAGGCGGCTCCCCTCGTGGCGGTGGCGCCCGTTGCGCCGGCCGGATCGCTTGCGGTCGACCCCTATACGAACAACCCCATCGCGGGGATCGCTGAGCGCTGCTCGCCCGCCGTCGTGAACATCGACACGGAGGCGATGGTCAAACAGCAACTGCCCTTCCCCTTCAACGACCCGACGTTTCGGGAGTTCTTCGGCAAGGAGTTCGATCAGTTCAACCGCACCGTGCCGATGCGCGGCAAGGGGTCGGGTTTCATCGTGAGCCCCGAGGGCTACATCCTGACGAACCACCACGTCGTCGCGGGGGCGGACAAGATCACCGTCACGCTGCTCGACGGGCGGCATTTCCCGGCGACGCTGATCGGCAAGGATCCCACGTTCGACCTCGCGGTGATCCAGATCAAGGCGAAGGACCTGCCCGTGTTGCCGATGGGTGACTCCGACGCGACGCGCGTGGGGGAATGGGTCGTCGCGATCGGCAATCCGTTGGGCTTTGAAAATACCGTCACCGTCGGCGTCGTGAGTGGCAAAAACCGAACGCTGCAGGCGGCGGACGTCAACTTTCAGGGATTCATGCAGACGGATGCGGCGATCAACCCCGGCAACAGCGGCGGGCCGCTCATCAACTTGAACGGCGAAGCGATCGCCATCAACACGGCCATCGTTCCCTACGCGCAGGGGATCGGTTTCGCCGTGCCGGTGAACATGGCCAAGCAGATTATGAACGACCTGATCAAGCACGGCGAAGTCAAGCGCGGTTGGCTGGGCGTCTCGATCCAGACGATGACGCCGGCTTTCGCGGAAGCCTATAAGATCCCCGTGAAAGAAGGAGCGGTGGTGGGCGACGTGATGCGCACCTCCCCGGCGGAAAAAGCGGGACTCGCGCGCGGCGACGTGATCGTCTCGATCGCCGGCAAACCGGTCAAATCGGGGCAGGATGTCGTCTTGCAGATCCGCAACGCGCTCGCCGGCGAAAAAGTGGAGATCGAATTCTATCGAGGCGCCGAAAAGCAGAAAACGACCGTGCAGCTCGACAACATCCCGAGCGATGGGATGACGCAAACGCCCAAGGGCTCCTCGCAAAAGCCTTCCACGACCGAAGGAGTCTCTTCGAAGCAGCTTGGCGCCGCCGTGGCGAACATCACGCCGCAGCTGCGCAACCGCTATCGCATCGCCGAGGATGTGGCCGGGGTGGTCCTGATCGATGCGGAGGCGAACTCGCCCTTAAGGCAGATGGGCTTGCAGCAGGGAGATGTGATCATGGAGGTCAACCGCCGCAAGGTGACGAACATCGGTGAGTGGGACGCCGTCCTGGGAGCAAAACCGAAGGCGATCGCGATGCTTGTGTGGCGGCAGGGACAGACGTTGTTCCTCTCGTGGGAGAAGCCCTAGCGTTAAAATCTATCTCTTCGGAAATAAAGTATAATCAGAAATAAAGTATAATCCGGGAGGCTCGTCAAAAGATGAGCCTCCTTGTTGTCGGACGAGAAGGAGCCGAAATTCGATGCTGGAAAACGGAGCGGGAATCAAGCAGAAAACGGTCGTCGAACAGGTGATGGAGCAGATCAAGAACCTGATCGCCGACGGCACGTTCAAACCCGGCGAACGAATCCCCACGGAACCGGAGCTTTCGAGGATGTTCGGCGTCGGCCGTTCCTCCGTGCGCGAGGCCATCAAGACGTTTCAGTACATGGGCGTGATGGAGACCAAGACGAGCCGGGGGACGATCATCTGCGACAACTCCAAGATCACCCAACAGGCGCTTTACTTCGCGATCCTCCTGGGCAAGAAGAATTTCTTCGAGCTGGTCGAACTGCGCGAGGTGATGGAGATCGGCGGCTTGAAGCGCATGATCGCCCTCAAAAAAAGCGATCCCGCCCTGTATAAAAGCTACGTCGAGGAGCTCGAGTCGTCGCTTTCCAAGATCGCGGCCCCGCAGACCATCGAGGACTTCATCGTGGGGGACTATAAATTTCACGGCACCATCATCAATGCGACCCGCAACTCCGTGTTCCGCGACATCTACGCGACGTTGCGCGCTTTTATGGAAGACGAGATCCTGCGCTGCTACCAGAACATCGAGGACGTGGGATTGCTCTCGATCGAGCACCGCGACATCATCCGCACCATCGAA
>JAVBRL010000204.1:0-8170 GCA_031547985.1 Synergistaceae bacterium | reverse complement strand
ATGACGCAGATCATCGTCACCCACGAGATGAAGTTCGCCCGCGACGCTTCGGACTACATCGTCTTCATGGACAACGGAGAAATCGTCGAGGTGGACGACGGCGACATCCTCTTCACCGAACCCAAGAACGAACGCACACGGGCATTTTTAAGACATTTCACGGGTACCGCGGGGGTCGCCGTACGATGAAACGGTCAATTTTCAAACGCATCGCGCTACTCTTTTTCCTCTCGCTTCTGTCCGCCGCCCTGCTGGGCAGCGCGGCCTTCGCGGCCGATCCCGCCCCCAAGGAAGAAAAAGTCCTGCGCTGGGGCGGAGACTCGGAAGGCGGCTTTCCCTACATGTTCTCGAACCCCGCCAACCCCGACGAATTCATCGGCTTCGAGGTGGATATCGTCGACGCCCTCGCCAAACAGATGGGGCGCAAGACGGAGTACGTGAACAACGCGTGGGACAACCTGATCCCCGGACTCGACCGCAAGCTGTACGACATCGCGATCAACGGCCTCGAGGTCACGCCCGAGCACGAGGAGGAGGTCAACTTCTCCATCCCGTACTACCAGACGTTCCTGCAGCTCGCCGTGCGCCGGGAGAACAAGGACATCCAGACGCTCGAGGACTGCAAGGGCAAGGTTGTGGGGACGCTCAAGGAGAGCTACGCCTATTTCATGCTCAAGGAGATGGGCGGCATCGACATCCGCACGTACATCATCGAGGCGAACACGTACGAGGACCTCGCCAACGGCCGCCTCGACGCCGCGCTCTTCGACGCCCCGATCGCGCTCTACTCCGCCGGTTTCAACCCGGAGATCAAGTTCGTCGGGCCTCCCATCGGGGAGATCACGTACGCCATCGCGATCCGCAAGCAGGACAAGGACCTCCTGTGCGAGGTCAACAGCGCTCTCGTCGTGTTGCGCGACTCGGGCAAGCTGCGCGAGATCTACGACACGTGGAACCTCTGGAGCCCCGTCATGGCACAGGAGTTCAACGACTACTCGCCGCGCAAGGTCGAGCCCACGCGCTACAACGAGTGGGCCGAGGCGCACAAGCCGGAACTGACGTTCGCCAAGCGGATCGAGCGCTACATGAAAGTGTTCCCCGACCTGGGCAAGGCCGCCGTCGTCACGATGCGCGTCTCCATCACAGCCATGCTGCTGGCGATCTCGTTCGGGCTGCTGCTCGCCGTCGCGTGCGTGTTCGCGCCGCGCCCGCTGGCGGCTCTCGCCGTCGCGTACATCGAGATCATCCGCGGCACGCCCGTTCTGATACAGCTCTTTTTCATCTTCTACGGGCTGCCGAACGTCGGCATCAAGCTCTCGCCGTTCTGGGCCGGGGCGATCGGGCTGGGGCTCAACTACGCGGCCTACGAGGCGGAAAACTACCGCGCGGGGCTCAACGCCGTGCCCTCCACGCAGTGGGAGTCGGCGCTGGCGCTCGGCATGACGCGCTGGCAGGCCATGCGCGAAGTGATCCTGCCGCAGGCGTTTCGCGTCGTCATTCCGCCTGTGACGAACGATTTCATCTCGCTGCTCAAGGACTCGTCGCTCGTCTCGATCATCACGATGGTCGACCTCACGAAGGCGTACGGCCAGGTGGCCGCGACGTATTACGACTACTTCGGGCCGGGCATCATCGTGGCGGTGATCTACATGCTGCTGGGGCTTCCCTTCGTCCTGTTCGCGCGCCGCACCGAAAAGCGCCTGGCGGTCCTGCAGGATTCGGGCGGGGACGACAACGAACCGACGACGCTCTACCGGCACAGCACGAGCTGGCGCTGAAACGACTCAACAAAACGCGACAAAAAACGCGGCGCTCCCGAACGGGCGCCGCGTTTTTTGTTCCGATCCTTTTTTATTCAGCGCCAGGCCGTGACGGCACGCACACACTCCTCTCCCGACTCCGAACGGATCGAGTGCCCGAAGCGAACAAAGCCGTCGCCCCCTTTTAAATCCCACACGCGCACGCCGATCGCCTCGCGCTTGGCGGACAGCAAAAACTCCGCGTCGATCTCCAGGCACGAGCACGACTCCACAACTTCCTCCGGCGCCGATTCGAGCGCCCAGAGGAGATAGACGACGTGATTCACATGCCCGTTGACGTCGAGGTCCTGCCAGTAGGCGCGAAAAGGAACCGTGCGCGCGGCGTCTCCCTCGAAAGGCTCGAACCATTCCGTCAGGTGGTCGTCCACCGGCCGCACCTGCTCGTAGAACCGCGCGCTCGCGTGCCGATCGAGCCGCACGGGGCGCATGCGCTCCACGTCGAGCAGCACCCACTGCGTCCACACCTTCCCGAGAGGCCGCCCTTCGGCGTCCGCGACCGTGAACATGCGATCCGAAAAAATATTCCGGCTCGGCTCGTGCCACGTCGCCACGTTCAAGGGGCCGTTTCCCTGCGGAATCGCGCCAAAGCGCACGCGATAGCGCCGCAGCACCCACGTGAGGTTCTGCGGCAGCAGCTGCGCCACCGACATGTCCATCCCGCCGGCGTCGAGCTCGGCCATGTTCTGCAGTCCGTCGAGGATCACGCCCAATTTCACGCGCCCCCGAGGGTCCAGCCCCGAAAAGGGAACTTCCATCGTTCGTTCGAGCATGCCGGAACATCTCCTTTCACGCCTTTCATACCTTGCATGGTGATAGGCCATTATAACAAAAGCGGCCGAGCCCTCGCACGGGGCGTGCCACGCGAGGGCTCGGCCGTTCGGAAAAATTTCCTCGACGAATTTTCAAAAACTGGTTGCGTTTTTCGCCCTTCCCGCGCAGTTTATATATATAGAGACGTCTCACTATAAGCACCACCCGCGCTCCATTCCATCCGTATCCGCGCGCGCAGATGACCCGTTGCAACAAACCAAGTAACACTTAAATCGTAGGGGCCGTCGCCTTCGACGGCCCGCACGAAACAAAAAAATAGCAACATCCCCCAACAGATGATCGAGGCTCCCTTTCGTGCCGCGCATGTGCAAGCCATGCGTGCCACGGAAAGGCCTCGGTCGTTTTTTCATGTATATGGAAAATTTCGCTGCCGGAAACGAGGCGACGCAATCCAGCCGTCATGCGCCTTTTCGCGCAAGGGAAGGGCCTTTTTCAAAGAAACGCAAAGGAAAAAGAACCCAAAACGCCCCCTATCCCTTGACATGTCTGAGATAGGCCATAAAATCAAACTGTCTGTTAAATTTTTTATTGTTAAGAGACATCTTTAACGGTGCTTCAATCGATATACATTCTTCGCTCTTATCCGAAATGGTTTTACGGCACGACACCGGCCATTTGGCGAAATTTTTTGGAGGTGATGTCCGCTTTGGCACACTCATAAAAAATCGCACATCGTTTTTGAGGTTATTCATCTTCCTTGTTCGTTCAAAATAAAAACAAGAACTTTTTTCCGCAGGAAGGAGAGGCTTATATGAAAAAATTTTTAGCGTTGTTGTTGGTTAGTTTGTTGGTTTTGGTGCCTGTCGCGGGGGCGCTGGCGGCTGTGATCGTTCCATCCGACGGAGCTCCGCTTACCTTAAACACAGCCTATGAGTTAGGTAAGGACACCGAGCGAGAGTATGTCTTAGGCCCCGCCGCTAATGTCCGAGGCGACCTGGACCTGAAAAATTACAAATTCATCCTTGGAAAAACAACAACTCTCTCCAACACCCGAAAGTTGGAGGGCGTTTACGCGATCGGTGCAAGCGGCACATCAACTAGTAAATCAGGACTTACTTTTTCAAATAGCACGGGGTTTTCCTATAACCAAATTTTCGGGACTCCAACACCCACCAACTATTTTGCAAATATCTCTTTCGAAGGCACCGCGCCTATCACTGTATCGTTCGATAGCGGCGCCCTGCCAAACCCCATCTCCACCACTGCGCCAAAACAAGGAGCTGACGTTGAGTTTTCAACCACTGCGGGCTCAGGGCTTCATCGATTGGTCCTGACAGGGAAATCCTTTGGGGACGATTCCCCTTATTCCGCCTCTTTCAATAGCTTGACGGGAGGCAGTGAACGTTGCTATGTGGAACTCGCTCCTAATGTCTCTCTGACGATCACCTCGGGGACAGGCACAAACTTTAATGGCTCAATCACGGGGCCTATTTCCGTTGTGAACCTCAACCAAGTAACGACATCGCAAGGGGGGAAATTGTTCATCGCAGGAGCATACACCCTTCGTGGCGCATTGAACCTCGATCAAGTAGAACTTGATCGGAATATTACGTTTACAAGTGCCCCAACGGATTCGAAGTTTGCGACGTCTTCCTTTGCCCTGAAAGGAATCTACGGGACAAAGCTTATGCTGGATGGTCGCTCATTCACTGTTAAAGGCATGCAGGATGCACAGGATGGGCTTGTTTTCGCAAAAACATCCACAACACCAGACAATTTCGCAGGGACTTTAATTATTAAGGGGTTTGTAACTCGCCACGACGCCGCACTGAATGGTATGCACGTCGAAATCTACTCCGACGCGACAGCAGACGCTCGCTTCGTCCTTGCAAATACCCAGAATACGAGCCGAGTCAATTCCTTTGAATCGCTCGCTTTTCGAGGAGAAGCAAATCGGCAGGCGTTCGGCGTGATCAACCTCAACGAATCCGACCTCACGGTCAACGCGTTCAGCGGAGCGGCAGGCACGATCGAAATGACGCCCAACTCCATCTTGCGTTTCACGGCTGACTCCACCTACGTTCCCTACATCAAGTTGACTGCACCAACTCAGATGTCTGGAGCGCAGACAATCTTCATCACCATGCCGGACAACATCCCCCAAACAGGGATGGAGGTGTTGACGTTCACCGAGGCAGTCCCTGACGCATTACGCAATATCGTCTATGTCTCAAACGGTATTGCGACGTGGATTGACGACGGCAAGACACTCCTCGTCAAACCAGGAAATGCGGGGCTCACGATCGATCCCGCCACGGCACTGATTGATTACAACGGAGGCGCAGAGAGCAAGACGTTCCGTGGAGTCATCACCCCCGGCCCCGTCTCCAACGACCAGACACAGATTGTGACGGGCAACGAGGATATCACATGGTCGATCAAGAGCGGCGTGGAATATGTCTCAAAGATCGCCTCCTACACCGACGCGACGAAATACATCGACCCGGCGCTCGGCACACTCACTCTCACGTCCGGCGACCAGCTCGTCGTGACGGTCAAGAGCGACCTGGGCACCCTGGGGCCGGTTGTCGTCCAGGGACAGCTCAAAAACCCTTACCACGTCAGTTCATATAACGTCTACGTCCGTGGAACCTCCACTATCACTCTCACGCGCTCGAGTTCCACTAACGACGTGACCGTCACAAGCCCAACGCTCTCCGTGAACGAACTGAACCTCCTCAAGCAGTTCGGCAACATCCAGGGCAACGTGATCAACTACACCCCGGCGATGGGAGGCATCAACACAAACACCACCGACGTCGCGGCTGATCCGTCGGTCATCGGCACGTTCGCGGCCGGAACCGTCAGCAGCGCCGTACGCTTCAACGTCACCGTACCCGTAGGCGGCGCCATCGCGGTACGGATGTCGTGCCCGTTCAACTCACGCTCGGCGAGCGGTACAGTGTTGAACGTTCCGACAAGCAAAAACGATTTCCTGAATCGCTACAGTCTCTCCAAGATCTTCCGCGATGAAGCGGGTGGCAAGGCGGGTGAGATCAACCTCGTCTCGACGCAGTGGAACAAAACCCTCTACTTCGACGGAACTACGCGTCCTCCGCATGTCCAGATCACCCCGCTCGTCGTCATCGTCGACGGCCCGGCGCCGGCGTATGCCACTGAAGTCGTCGGCAACGGCAATTACGGCATGCTCCTCGATACGGTCACGGGAGTCGGTGCCGATGGCTGGACGCTCTTCGTCTACGACGGAAAAGCCGACGGCGTGATCCGCGATCCGTGGGTGCTCGCGCAGAAGAAATCGAGCGGCGGTGGCGGCGGCGATGATAACGGCAACAGCGGCAGCAGCTGCAACGCGGGCTTCCTGCCGATGCTGATCCTCTTCGCCCTCCCGGTCGCGGCGCTTTCGATCCGCAAGCGCGGGTAGCGCAGATAGATTCTGCCCTAAATACCGAAACGTGCATCACAAAGAAGGCCCCCCATTTTCAGGGGGGCCTTCTTCTCTTTATAATAAGCGGGATCTACCCTTCTCGGTCACTTGTCCCCGTAATGCGTCCTACATTGCGCAAAAACGATGGCGTAATCCGCGAACCGCGGGGACTCGCGCAGAAAATGAATTTTTATTTGTTGCGAAATTCCGAAGGCAACCTTTTGACGGGTTCGGCCGCGGCGTCGAACTGGAAACGCCCGACAAGCTGCTTGATCTTGGCGACTCCGAGCGTCAGGTCTTGCGCCTCGCTGGCCACGCGTTCACTCGCCAGAGAGGAGTCTTCCATCGCCTTTTGGATGGCATCGAGCGTGTCGACCGTTTCGTGATTCGCAGCCGTGACCCTCTGAACGGACTCCGCCATCTCCGTGCTCGCCTCCGCTTGCTGTTTGGCGGCATTGGAAATATTCTGCATCACTTTATTCAAAGAATCCGTCCCCGCAAGGTTCTCCTGCATTGCCCCCTTCGCCTTTCGAGCGATCTCCACCACCTCCTGAAGGATCTTATCCATTGCGACGACCATGTCGTTTGCATCTCGAGTATCCATTTCAAGGGCGGAGATCAATTTTTCGACCTCTTTCGCCGCCGTATTGGACCCTTCGGCAAGTTTGCGTACCTCTTCGGCCACGACGGCGAACCCCTTGCCCGCCTCACCCGCGCGTGCTGCCTCTATGGCCGCGTTCAATGCCAGCAGGTTCGTCTGGTCGGCAATGCCGGTGATCGTCGCCACAAAACCGGAAATCGCGTTTACGGAATTCCCCACCTTACGAATGCTTGCGTCGCTTTTGCGCGAACTCTCGCTCACCGTAAAAATACGTTCGACGACCGTATCCACTTCGTTTGCCGCCCGCTCCCCCAATTCCGAGTTCTTTTGGGACGTCGCGGCCCCTTCCGACACGGACTGGGCCGAGAGCGTGGAGGATTGGGAGACTTCTTCCACCCCCGCGTTCGTTTCCTCGAGAGCCGCCGCGTTCGATTCCGCCAAAGCAGCCACCTGGTCGACCGACGATTTGACTTCCTCGGCGGAAGCCACCGATTCCTGCGACAAACTGGCAAGCGTTTCGGCACTCAGGGAGAAGCGTTCCATCTCATTCTCGAGTTCGCCCAAAAGCTCCACGACGTTATCCTGCAACAGGCCCAGACTGCGCGCCATATCGCCCGTTTCATCCTTTTGCTTGAGCAGCCACTCCTTGGAAGGATCGGAGCGAAAATCGAGATCCGCGTAAGATTGGATGCGTTCCGTCGCCGCCCGGATCGGCTTCACGATGCGGGTGACGAGGATGAAGATGATCCCGCCCAGGATGAGGATCCCCACGGCAAACGTCGCCAGCAGGCGAAGCGTAAACGCTCTGGACTCGACCAGCACTTCATTGATGGGAGTGACGCTGATCAAACCCCAGGGAGGGGTCGAATTCCCTTCGATTTCCGCAGCGACGCAAGTGATGAGCTCCTCCCCTTTCGTTTGGGGGGTGTTCTCCTGGAAATTCAACCTTTCCCGCTTGTTGATCGCACTTAAAAGCTTTTCCGTGTAGGGACCCAGAATGGGGTTATTGCGGACATCTTTTCCAATGTAGCTTTTATCCGGAGCATAGATGACGACCCCCGTACTCGAGATCAAATAGGGAACGGCTCCTTCCGTCACCCGGATATCGGCCGCCACTCCTTGGAACCACCCCAGGTCGATATCCACGGCGATAACGCCGGCGACTTTGCCGTTAATCGTCATCGGGCGCGAAAAAGAAACGATGAAACGCGGCTCTCCCGTGCTGTATTGATAGAAATAGGGTTCCGTCAAGAAAACGTCCCTGGTATCGAGCGACTTTCTGAAAAACTGCTTGGGGTCGTCGAACTCCCCCGGGCTCATGCCATCGCCATACGTAACACCGTTAGCCGCGCGCGTGACGCTGAAAATTGCACGTCCCGTGGGACCGAATTCTTTCGTCCCAACGTAAGCGGCATCCTTGTCGAATCCGTTCGGAACAAAAGCCAGCCAGATGCACTGCACCCGCGGCATCTGTTCCAGAATGTTGGTCAGCCAGGAATAGACCTCCTCCCGGACTGCCGGATCCTCGCGGTT
>JAVBRL010000208.1:0-5598 GCA_031547985.1 Synergistaceae bacterium | reverse complement strand
TGCTCAACTTGGTCCTGAGCCTCGCCCTGATGCCGATGTTTTCGTATGTGGGGCTCGCGCTCGCCTCGTCATTGGCGTGTTTAGGGGCGGCGTTCTTCGCCGCCTGGCAGCTTTCGCGCAACCTCGGGCTGAAGCTCGATAGTTTCGACGTGGGGTGGTTTCGCCGATCGCTTGCCGCATGCGCGTCGATGGCGCTTTTTATCGCCGCTTGGCAAATTTTATTCGCCTACCCCGTTTCGGGTGCGCTCATCGCGCGCGCGGGATGGATCGCGGGCGTGATCGTCGGGTCTATAATCGTTTTTTTCACGGTCACGCGCGCGCTCCGCTGCCCGGAGTGGGCATGGATTCGCAGTGCTTTCGCGCGCCGAGGAAAATAAATCTTTGATATTTTGGAATGAGGGTGCAGGGGGCCGTGCTCCCTGCGTTATTTAGGTTTACGTTTTTAAGAAGGAGGGGTTCCAGATGCATGTCTATCGTTGCGCCGAGTGCAAACATGTCTTCGAAACGGAAAATTTTGCCAATCGTTGTCCCGAATGCCGCTGCAAGGTGTTGATCCACGAGGAGGGTGAGCGGCGCCGGAGCAAGGCGGGGTGTTCGAAGGGCGGCGGCTGTTCGTGCGGCGGATGCGGGTCGTGCTCGCACTGACGGGTTGGGGTTTTAAAGGTTTTCTCGCGTGTCCTTTCTGACGCTGGGGATCGAAACGAGTTGCGACGACACGGCGATCGCCGTGCTCGAGGGGTCTCGCGACGTGCGCGTGTCGCTGCTCGCTTCGCAGACGGCCGACCACGCGCCGTACGGCGGTGTCGTGCCGGAGATCGCTTCCCGCAAGCATCAGGAAGCGATCTTGCCGTTGCTGCGCCAAGTTTTGAAGCAGGCTTCCGTGGTCGACCCGGCTGGGCAGATCGGTCTCATTGCTGTTACGGCTGGCCCCGGGCTCATGGGATCGCTCCTCGTGGGAGCGATGACCGCCAAGGGTCTGGCTCAGGCGTGGGATGTTCCCGTGATGCCGGTCAACCACCTCGAAGGACATCTCTATGCCAACGTGCTCATTCATCCGGAGCTCGCGCCCCCTTTTGTCTGCGCGATCGTCTCGGGCGGGCATACGGAACTTGTCTTGGTGCGCGAGTGGGGCGATTACCGATTGCTCGGCGCCACGCGCGACGACGCGGCAGGTGAGGCGTACGACAAAGTGGCCAAACTGATGGGGCTCGGGTACCCTGGGGGGCCCATCGTCGATCGTCTTGCGGTGAGAGGTGACGCGTTGGCGGTCGATTTTCCGATTCCGCTTAAAGGAACGCGGGACGTGGAGTTCTCGTTCAGCGGGCTCAAGACGGCTTTCCTGAATGAACTTCGCGCTCGCGGCATGGTGGGTGAGACGCTTGGCGAGGAGGATCGCCGCGTATGGGATTTGTGTGCGGCGTTTCAGCGCGCGGTGGCCGAGTCGATCGTCGATAAAATCGAACTCGCGCTCAAACAAACGCGTGTGCGGGCCGTCGCCCTTTCGGGCGGAGTCGCTGCGAATTCTGCCTTGCGCGCGCGATTGACCGACCGAATCCAGAAACGTTTGGGCGCGGGCGTTTTTTTCCCTCCTCCGGCGCTTTGCACCGACAACGCGGCGATGATCGCGGCGGCGGGCTATGCCTCCATGTGCCGTGCGCGCGAAAGAGAAAAAACCTTCGTGTCCGATCTCTGTTTCGCCCCGGATCCCTCTTGGTCTTTGTGGAACGACGAGTAATCTGCCGAAAATCGGAAAAAACACCTAAAAAAGTAGAATAATCGGAGCTATCTCTCCAAAATCGAAATTGTCTGGGATTGTCCCCAAGGGCAATCCCTTTTAAACTACCGCATGAGAAGATCGTTAGCACTCGATCACATTGAGTGCTAACACAATCAAGAAACATATTTCTTTTCAAGGAGGGGTTTTGAATGAAGCTCAAACCATTGGGAGATCGGATCGTAGTCAAGGCGGCGCCTCACGAGGAGAAAACCAAGGGAGGACTCGTGCTTCCGGATACCGTGAAGGAAAAGCCGGTCGAGGGGATCGTTGTAGCGGTTGGCTCCGGCAAGATCGCGGACGATGGAAAACGGCAGCCGATGGAGGTCCAGGTGGACGACCGTGTGATCTACAGCAAGTATTCGGGCACCGAAGTCAAGCTTGACGGCGAGGAGTACCTCATCCTGAGCGAGCGCGACGTGCTTGCGGTCGTCTCGAAGTAGCCGTACGCGGCGAACGATTCGTTTTCACGATTAATCCCACAAGGAGGAGATTTTAAATGGCTAAGGTATTGCTCTTCAGAGAAGAAGCGCGTCGCGCGATCGAGCGCGGCGTCAATAAAGTGGCGGATACGGTTGGCATCACCCTCGGTCCCAAGGGGCGCAACGTCGTACTCGACAAGAAGTTCGGCTCGCCGACGATCACGAACGACGGTGTGACGATCGCGAAGGAGATCGAGCTGGACGATCCGTTCGAGAACATGGGAGCCCAGCTGCTCAAAGAAGTGGCGTCGAAGACGAACGATGTGGCGGGTGACGGTACCACGACGGCGACGGTTCTCGCGCGCGCCATGATCCGCGAGGGCATCAAGAACGTGGCTGCGGGCGCCAACGGCATGCTGCTTCGAAAGGGCATCGAAAAAGCGGTCGACCTCGTCGTGGACGAGCTCAAGAAGACGGCCGTCAACGTGAAGGAGCATGAGAAGATCGCCCAGGTCGCCTCGATTTCCGCCAACGACAAAGCCGTGGGCGAACTCCTGGCGCAGGCGATGGAGAAAGTCGGCGAGGACGGCGTCATCACGGTCGAGGACAGCCAGAGCGTGGGGACGGCACTCGAGATGGTCGAGGGGCTCCAGTTCGACAAAGGCTATATCAGCCCCTACATGATCACGAACCCCGACCGGATGGAAGCGGCGCTCGACGATGCGAACATCCTCATCGTCGACGGCAAGATCAGCAACGTCAAAGACATGCTCCCCGTTCTGGAGAAGGTCGTCCAGACCGGCAAGCCTCTGCTTATCATCGCCGAGGACGTCGAGGGCGAGGCGCTTGCGACGCTCGTCGTCAACAAGCTGCGCGGCATCCTTCAGGTTGTCGCGGTTAAAGCGCCCGGTTTCGGCGATCGCCGCAAGGCCATGCTGCAGGACATCGCTGTCGTGACCGGGGCGAAGGTCGTGAGCGAAGAGATCGGCATCAAACTGGAAAACGCCGACATCGACATGCTCGGCAGGGCGAAGAAGGTCCGCGTGAGCAAGGAAGAGACGACGATCGTCGAAGGTGGCGGTGACTCCAAGGAAATTCGCGACCGTGCGGCGCAGATCCGCAAAGAGCTGGAGGATTCCACGTCCGAGTACGACAAGGAGAAGCTGCAGGAGCGCCTGGCCAAGCTGGTCGGCGGTGTGGCGGTGATCCAGGTCGGAGCTGCGACGGAAACGGAGCAGAAAGAGCTCAAGCATCGCATCGAAGACGCGCTCAACGCGACGCGCGCCGCGGTGGAAGAAGGCATCGTTGCGGGCGGTGGCGTGGCCCTCGTGAACGTGGTTCCGATGCTCGACAAGTTCATCGAGAAACTCGAAGGCGATACCCGCACCGGAGCAATGATCGTGCGCCGTTCCCTGCCGGAGCCTCTGCACCTGATCGCGTCGAACGCCGGTATGCAGGGCGACGTCATCATCGAGAAGGTGAAGGGCCTCAAGAAGGGCGAGGGTCTCGACGCACTGACGGGAGAATACGTCGACATGGTCAAGGCCGGTATCATCGACCCCGTCAAGGTCACACGCTCGGCCGTGCAGAACGCGGGCTCGATCGCCGCGATGATCCTCACCACCGACGTCCTCGTGGCCGACAAGCCCGAGAAGAAAGACGCCATGCCCGGTATGGGCGGTGGCATGGGCGGTATGGGTGGCATGGGTGGCATGGGGGATTTCGACTGATCCACGAACCCGATCCATTGAGATAAAAAAAGCGAACGGCGCCTGTTCAAAGGCGCCGTTCGCTTTTTTTAAAGTTGTGGCATAATCGAAAAACACGAAAAAGGAGGGGTACGATGAAGACGGACGCCAGACCCGACACGATCTTGATCCTCGATTGCGGCTCGCAATACACGCAGCTGATCGCCCGCAAGATCCGGGAACAGAAGGTCTACAGTGAGATCCTGCCGCAGACCGCTTCGATCGAACGCATTCGCGCCGTGGGCGCCAAAGGGATCATTCTTTCAGGTAGTCCCAAGACCGTGCTCGACGAATCGGTGCTGCTTTTGCCGCCAGAGCTGCTTAATGGAGACGTGCCCCTTTTGGGAGTTTGCTACGGGATGCAGCTTCTGGCTCATCAGCTGAAAGGGTGCGTCGAGCACGGCGAATACGCGGAGTATGGCCGTGCGCGCGTCGAACGGACGGCGCATACCGCGCTCTTCGAACGCGTGCCGGATGCGTTCGAAGTGTGGATGAGCCATTGGGACTGCGTGACCGGACTGCCCGAGGGAGCGGTGATGGTCGCGAAAAGCGAATCGGGAATGATCGCGGGCTTCGAGATCCCGGATAAACGCATCTGGGCGCTGCAGTTCCATCCCGAGGTGGAGGATACGCAGTACGGCACGGAGATCCTGCGGGCCTTTATTTTCGACATTTGCGGCTGTCGTCCGAATTGGGAACTTGGAGACTGGGTCGAACAGAGCGTGGCAGGTATCCGCGAACGCGTCGGCGGCGGGCGGGTCGTCTGCGGTCTTTCGGGTGGTGTGGACTCGACTGTCTCCGCGGTGATCGTCTCCCGCGCGGTCGGAAAACAGCTCCACTGCATTTTCGTCGATCACGGGATGCTTCGAAAGGACGAAGCGCAACAGGTGCTTCGCCAATATGAGAAATTGGACCTGCAGGTGCATTGCGTCGAGGCGCAGGAGCGATTTTTGGGTGCCTTAAGCGGCGTCACGGATCCGGAACGCAAGCGCAAGATCATCGGCGAGCTTTTCATCCGCGTCTTCGAGGAGCAGGCGAAGGCCTTGGGAGGCGCGGAAGACGATTGGCTACTGCAAGGGACGATCTATCCGGACGTCGTCGAGAGCGGTTCGGGACTGGGGAGCGTCATCAAAAGCCACCACAATGTGGGCGGTTTGCCCGAGGACATGAAGATGCGCCTGCTCGAGCCGCTTCGTGAGCTCTTTAAAGACGAGGTGCGCCAGATCGGCGCGCTGATGGGGATCGAACGCTCGTTTCTGGAACGCCACCCCTTCCCGGGCCCCGGGCTCGCGGTACGTTGCCTGGGTGAACTGCGCGCGGATCGGCTCGACCTGTTGCGCGAAGCCGACGCGATCTTCATCGAGGAGATCCGCAAGGCGGGTCTCTACGCCGATATCTGGCAGGCGTTCTGCGTCTTGCTGCCGGTGCGCAGCGTGGGCGTCCAAGGCGACGTGCGCACATACGGCGAAACGGCCTGCTTGCGGGCCGTGCACTCGCGTGACGCGATGACGGCTGATTGGGTGCGACTGCCGTACGAACTGCTCGATCGTGTCTCGAGGCGCATCTGCAACGAGGTCGCCGGCATCAACCGCGTCGTCCTCGACGTGACGGCCAAACCCCCAGCGACGATCGAGTGGGAATGAACTGGGACATG
>JAVBRL010000031.1:0-4417 GCA_031547985.1 Synergistaceae bacterium | reverse complement strand
CGGCGTACGTCCCGACGCTGACATCGTTGACGTTGAGCCTCCCAGCCATGGGGGCGAACACGATCGTGTCGTCGAGGTCGTTTTGTGCTTGTCGCACGAGCGCCCTCTTGGCATTCACCACCGCACGGTCGCTTTTTTCGGTCGCGATCTGCGTCGTAACTTGCTGCTCCGCAATGGCATCCGCCGAATAGAGCTTGACGTAGCGTTGCGTATCCTTCACCGAGTTCGCCAATATCGCCTCAGCCTGGGTAAGTTCCGCTTTTGCGTTTAAAAGCGCGCTTTCGTACTGACGGGAGTCGATACGAAAAAGCTTCTGCCCCTTCGTCACGACCGCTCCACCGGAGGCGAACTTCTCGACCACACTGCCACTGACGCGCGCCGCAATGCCGATGTCATTCGTGGCTTGCACCTGTCCGATGTATTCGTTTGTAATCGTCGTATCTTTGCGGATAACTTTCATCGCACGAACCGGCACTTTGGAAATACCAGCCGGCGCAGGCGTTTGGCCGCTCCTCTTTTCGAACATAAAGGCAGCAGCCGCGACGATCAGCAGAGCAATGACCGACCATTTAACAATTTTTTTCGCTTTCCCCGTAGGCATGCCTAGCACCTCTATTTCGCGTTTTTATATTCTTTTACGGCATTCCGCCACAACGCGACCGGCGCGTAGGGAGCATAATCTCCCATTGCGCGGCGCAGCTCCACCAACGCGGTATGCATGTCCCTCACGGCGCTCAAGTGGTCGGTACGCGACTGCCGATCGGCGGTAAAAGCGTTCAGTAGGTCGAGCTGGTCGCCGATGCCGTCTAAATAGCGCTCCCGCGTGATGCGCAGCTCTTCAGCCGTGGCTTGCATCTGACGACGCATGTACTGTTCGACCACAATCGATTTCGCTAAGTTGTTCCCGGCGACTCGAAGCTGCATGGCAGTGTTGTCAAGCACGGCTCCCAAAGACGCTTCGGCTGACTGCAGAAGCCTGTCTGCTCCCATCGTGTCGTATTTCGTGGCGTTGCCGTCGAAGATCGGGACGCTCAAAGTCAACGACCCCATGACCTGTCCGCTCTGAAGAGTCGTGGAGCTCCACGGGTCGGCGAACGGCGTCCAGTTGACAGCCGCCATCAGCGTGGGGGAAAGCCCCTTCGCCGTCAATTTCTTGACGAGCCGCGCGCGCTCCCGCGCCAGAGTGTAGGAGCGAACGTCCGGCCTGCGCGCGACGGCGATATCGTAGCTCGACACATATGCAGGCAGAGGGAGCGTCAGGTGGGCGTCGCCGATCGAGACCGGCACGCCTCCGGCCATCTCCGTCATGGAAGCGAGCAGGTTGTCGTAGTCGGCCTGGGCCTGCGCGATGTAGCTTTCAGCCTCCGTCACCTGCGCCTCGGCGCGGATGACGTCGAGTTTCTGGACCGTGCCCACGCGAAATTTTTCGTTCGTCACACGCAGGTTTTCGACCCGCTGCACGAGGATCTCCTGCTGCAGGAGCACGTTGTCTTTTGCATAGATCGCCGAATAATAGGTTTCACGAGCCTGAGCAACAAGGCTGTTGAAGCTGTCTTCATAAGAGGCTTCCTGTATCTCGTAATAGAGGATTTGCTGTTGCTCGTCGAGGCTGAAGCTTCCGGAGATATCGATCCCCTGCGTCAATGCGGCCCCGATGTTGAAGGCGGTAATATTGTCCTGCTTGACGCCGAGATCCTCCTCGCCCGATAGATACGAGCTCTGAGCGGACACGGCGAGGTTCGGCCGCTGGTAGGCAACCGCCGCCATCACGGAGTAGTACGCCGCCTCCACTGTTTTCTGCTGGGACTGAAGGGTTTTGTTGTTCTGGATTACAAGGTCTGCAAAGGCGTCAAGCGATACGATTTCCGAAGTTGTCGCGGCATACGCGCCGGGCGTGAAGAGCGAAAGCAAAACGAGAAAAAGAAGCCACCTCTTCAAGCGTCATCTTCCCTTCGTTCATGTGTCGTCGTTCCTTGTCTCTTTGAGTTTCATTATACCGTTTTCATATAAAAAAAAAGAAGCACCTGCGGGATGGATCCCATCGGTGCTTCTTTCTCAGAATAAAACTTCCGCTTTCCGATTTATCTTTTGTCTTTGATTTTCCGCGTTACCGCTACGATCGCCGCCAGTCCGGCCAGCGCACCGAAACCCGCGTCGCATCCGCCGCCGCTGTCTCCCCCACCACCGCCGTTGATCGGGCTGCCCTTCGTGCGCACAAAAAGGAGCGGATCTTCAACCACGGCGTCCTCTTTTTTATCCTTGATCAAGAAGTAGCCCTCTTTCAGCACAACGTTAGGGCCCAAACCGTCGACGACGGCGATCTTCACGCCGATCGTCACGGCGAACCAGTTCGGGTCCGTGCTGCGGTTGACGACCGTGAAGAAATCGGAGAGCGATTTTCCGTGCGAATCGACGAGGCTCACAAGATCGCGGCCGCTCGTTCCGAAGTATTTATTCAGGCGTATGTTGCGCACCACGGCCTCCGTCAGGCTCTTTCCCTGGCCAATGTCGCTCAAGATCGCCTCGCGCGTCTCGTTGCCCGTGTCGCCCGCGAGGCGCAGGTCCGCCTCGTCGACCGGAAACTTGATCTCGAAGCACGCCACACCCAAGGGGCGCTTCTTGTCGCCGGAAAGCGGCGCCGAGGGCGTATACGGCAGCTCGAAGACGAGTCCCTTGACACCCATGTTGCTGTATTTGCGGTAGTCCTCCTGAATCATCAGCGGGTTCCACTGCACGTTCGTGAAGTTGTCCAGATATTCGAAGCTACGTTTGCTCAGGTCGCGCGACGTGAGGGTGGAGATGTTTTTCAGGCTTTGGATATCGATCTGGCCGCTGGGGGTCGCCTTCTGATAGCTGCCCCTCTCGTACGTGTACGCATCGTCCCACGAGATCTGGATGCGGTGCTCCTGGCGCCCCTCGTTGTAAAGGGTGATCACGAAGGGGTTGTCCCCCTGGAAGAGGTCGAGCGTCCAGTTGTTCCCGAAGGCCGGGGCGAATTGATTATTCTCGAAGGCCGATTCGAGCTTCACGGACTTCCCCGCGATCGACGTCACGGCAAGCGACGTTTCGCCCAGCCACACTTGCTTGGGGGCCTGGTCGGTCGTGTAGGTCTTGACGCCCCAGTTCATCAGGCCGACGGTGAGCGATTTGCCCTTCTCGAGCAGTCCACTGTATTTGTAGTGCATTTCGCTGCCCGGGTTGGAAAATACAATCCCTTGCAACGAGTCCCACGTGTTCGTCGCGTCGGAACCGGCGCCGAAACCATAGCGCAGCTCGAACTTCGGGTAGTTCGCCACCTTCGCCACGTAAAGCGGCCCGCGGATGCCCATGTGTTTTTCCGTCCCGCTATCCTGGTACCATGGAATCTGGTCCTCGGAGACGATCCAGTACCCCTGGTCCGGCTGCGCTTTCCCCCAAAAACCGTAATCCGCCCCCGCGTTCGCCTTGATGGGAACGCGCATCTCGGTGTTGCTCGTCTCGTAGATCGGAAGCTTGCCTGGGTTCAGTGCGATCCAGGGGTGGTAGGCGGTGAGGGAGAGCACTTGGCGATAATCCTCGCGGTCGACGCTCGTCGGAATCACGTGGATATTGCGCGACGCCCCGTTCTCCGCCGTCCGAAGGACAAGCGTCCCGTTATTGCCCAGTGCGGAAAGCGACGTTTGATTGCTCAGGGGAATGTTGTCGTCGTACTGGGACACCGCTCCCCCGACAAACGTGAGCCAGTCCGCCGGAGGCGTTTTTTCGTTCAACCCCATGTCGGCCGTGGCCAGCACCGCCGTCAGGCAAAGGCAGAGAAGGGAGAGAAAAACACCCGCTGCGAAAAAAATTCGTGGTCGTTTCATCGTACGCACACCCCTTAAAACGTTTTGGATAAATCTCCATTTAAAAGTATCGACACGATAGGGGGCGTTCTGGAGGGGGCGGATATTGGATCTTTCGATCCTCTCGACCCCGCTATTTGTCGCGCAAGCGCTCCTCTCTTGCCTGTTCCAGCGATACGTCCGAAGGGATGAGCCCCGTCAAAGAGCGCAAGATTGCGATTTTGCCATTCATGCTGCCATTGCTGCCATTCCGTTTCTCACTTTGTATATCGTCGACGAGGACCAAGATCAGGTCGCCCACGTTCGTTCCCGTCGCACCGGTCATAACGAGCCCGTCACACGCGGCGAGCGCGGTGTAAGAATTATTTTCGTCGAGTTCGCGATGGGCGTCGATCCCGTTTTTTTTCAGGGAACCCCAAGTGTCGCCGTCGACAATACCTCCCGCGGCGTCCGTTGGGCCATCCGTCCCGTCGGACCCGGCTGAGAGGACAAGCACGCCACCAAGCCCCGCGATACCTTCCGCGGCGGCAAGCGCTGTCTCTTGATTTCTCCCCCCTTTGCCCGATCCTTTTAAATGAACAACCGTTTCGCCGCCC
>JAVBRL010000021.1:0-3142 GCA_031547985.1 Synergistaceae bacterium | reverse complement strand
GACCGGCGGGCAGATCATGCCGCCGATCATGGGGGCGGCCGCGGTCATCATGGCGCAGTTTTTGGGCGTTGCCTACATCGAGATCGCGATGGCGGCCGCGCTGCCGGCGATTCTTTATTACGCCGCCATCTGGGTCATGGTTCATATGGAGGCCAAGCGCCTGGGACTCAAAGGGATCCCCAGAGACGAGCTTCCCGAGTTCAAAACGACGTTCCTGAACGGCGCGCACCTCTTCTTGCCGATCATCGTGATCATCTATCTGCTGATCAAGGGGTATACGCCGCTCACGTCGGCGCTCATCAGCATCGTGGCGACCGTGTGCGTCTCCATGTTGCGCAAGAACACGCGCTTTACGAAAGAGTCGCTGCTTGGCGCGCTCGAGTCGGGCGCGCGGGCGTCGATCGGCGTCGCGATCGCTTGCGCGTGCGCCGGCATCATCATCGGCACCGTGACGCTGAGCGGCCTGGGGCTCAAGATCGCCAAGGGGATCGTGCTGATCGCGAACGGCAAGCTGTTTTTGACGCTCCTTTTCACGATGTTCGCGTCGATGTTGCTGGGGATGGGGCTTCCCACGACGGCGAAGTACATCATTCTGGCGACGATGGCGGCTCCCGCGATCCAGGAATTCGGCGTGCCCGCCATCGCGGCGCACCTGTTCATCCTGTACTTCGGAATCATGGCGGACATCACGCCGCCGGTGGCGCTCGCCGCGTTCGCCGCGGCCGGCATTGCGGGCTCGCAGCCGATGCGAACGGGCGTCAACGCGGTCAAGCTCGCCTTGGCGGGCTTCATCGTCCCCTACGCGTTCGTCTACAATCCGGAGCTGATCTTCCTGGGCAATCCGTCAGCGCTGCTCATCGTTCGCTATATCGCGACGGCGCTTTTGGGGACGTTCAGCCTGGCGTGCGCTTCTTCGGGATATTGGCTGAGAAATCTGAACGTCGTCGAGCGCGTCGTTTTGCTTGTCTCGGCGTTCGGGCTGATCATGCCGGACGGTTACACGGACCTGATGGGCCTCGCGGGCGTGGGAGCGATTTTCCTGCTTCAGAAGTTCTCGCGGGGAGGAATTTCGGGATTGAAAAAGGAGGTCTCTTCGGAGCGATGACTCGTCACGCGTTTCCGCGCAGTTTCAAAACACATTACCTCAAAGCCTCTCATGGAGAGGGGATCTATCTTTACGACACCGACGGCAAGGCGTACATCGACGGCTGCTCCGGCGCGCTCGTGTCGAACCTCGGGCATAACGTGCCGGAGGTGGCCGATGCCATCGCCGCCCAGTGCCGCAAGATCGAATTCGCGCACCCCTCGCGCTGGTCGCTCGATGTGGTCGAGGAGGCTGCGAGCGCCGTGGCCGAACTCGCGCCCGCGGGGTTGGGCAACGTCTGGTTTGTGAGCGGCGGCAGCGAGGCGGTCGAGTCCGCGCTCAAACTCGCGCGGCAATATTATTACGAACGTGACGGCGCTTCGAGCAGCCGGCATTTGACGATCGGCCGCTGGAATTCGTTTCACGGCAACACGATCGGCACGATGGCCGTCGGGGGTTCGATGGCGCGCCGCAACGTCTACCTGCCGACCTTCGCCGAGTCGCCGAAGATCGAGGCTACTTACTGCTACCGCTGTCCGTTCGGCCTCGCCTATCCCGCGTGCGGCATTCGTTGCGCGCGCCAGCTCGAGTCGGAAATCCGCCGCATCGGCGCGCAGTACGTGATGGCGTTTCTCGCCGAGCCGATCGTCGGATCGACCGTAGGCGCACTCGTTCCCCCCGACGAATACTGGCCGATCGTGCGCGAGATTTGCACTCGGTACGACGTGCTGCTGATCGCCGACGAGGTGATGAGTGGCTGCGGCCGCACGGGCAAGAACTTCGCGGTCGACCACTGGAACGTCGTGCCGGACATCATTGCGACCGCAAAGGGGCTGGCGGCCGGCTACGTTCCCACGGGGGGCGTGCTGGCGGGAGACGGTATTGTCGAGGCGATCCGACAGGGGAGCGGTGCGTTCATGCATGGGCACACGTACAACGGCAACCCGGTGAGCGCGGCCGCCATCGTGGCGGTGATGAAATATATCAAAGAGCACCGCGTGATCGAAAACGTCGCCCGAGTCGGAGCCCTTTTTGGTGAGGGCCTGAAAAAAATCGCGCGCGAGAACCCCATCGTGGGCGAAGCGCGCGGTAAAGGGTTCATGTGGGGCATGGAACTCGTCAAGGACAAAGGAACGCGCGAGCCGTTCGCCAAGTCCGCCCAGGCGGCGAACGTGGCGACGCAGGAGTGCATCGCTCAGGGCCTGATCATCTATCCCGGCGGCGGCATGATCGACGGCGTCGAAGGGGATAACTTTCTGATCGCCCCGCCGCTCGTGACGAACGAACGCGAGGCCGAGGAGATCTTGACGCGCCTCGTGGCCGGGCTCGCATCGGCGGCGAAAAAATTGCGCTAAAGAAGCCCGCTTCTTTAAAAACGCCTCACGGTGCGCGAAACGCACGAACGCCCGGCGGATTTAGGCCGCCGGGCGTTTTATGCTACACTGCGTGTACTCTCATCGATCGAAAGGAGTTGTGTGCGCTTGAAGATTTCGAAATATGGGTTCTCGCTTGTCGTCGCGTTGTGTTGCCTGCTGTTCGCTCAAACGGCCTGGGCCGATATTCAGCTGCCCAAACCGCAGAAGACGGGGGGCAAGGGTGTTTTGGAGCTGCTCGACGCGAGGGCTTCGGGGGCACGGGGAGCTTTTCCGACCAAGACCGTCTCCGAGCAGGAGCTCTCGACGATCCTGTGGGCCGCCACGGGGCTCAATCGTGGGGGCAAGGGGTGGACGGTGCCGATGGCGATGGGCAAGGAGCCGTACGTGCATGTCTATGTGCTCTCGGGAAAGGGCGGGTTTCGATATGATTGGAAAAAACACGTCCTCGTCGAAGTGACGAACAAAAATATCATCCGGGATGCCTCGCCGGACGCGTTCGTCCGATCGGCGCCTTATGTGCTCGTCTTCGTGTCGGACGCCGCGCGGACGGCCGACACGTTCGGCTACGTCGCGGCGGGGGCGATGTCGCAGAACGTCTACCTGGCGGCGGAAAACGCCGGGGTCGCCACGCGCTACATCGTGACGCTCAAAGGCGACGCGATCAAAAAAGAATTGAAACTGC
>JAVBRL010000050.1:0-6124 GCA_031547985.1 Synergistaceae bacterium | reverse complement strand
CAGCTTCAACGAAGCGCATATCCTGGCGATCGCACAGGCCATCGCCGAGTATCGGCGCGAGAAGAAGATCGACGGCCCGCTTTTCGTCGGCATGGACACGCACGCGCTTTCCGAGCCGGCGTTGCGGACGGCGCTCGAAGTCTTCGCCGCGAACGATATTCTCGTCCGGGTTCAACCGGCGGCATCGGGAAGCGCGTCTTTCGGCTATACCCCGACGCCGGTCGTCTCGCACGCGATCTGCTGCTGGAATCGGCCGCAAGGAGAAAAAGGAGGAAAAAGTTCACGCGGGATCGCCGACGGCGTCGTAATCACTCCGTCGCACAACCCGCCCGAAGACGGCGGCTTCAAGTACAACCCGCCCTCGGGAGGGCCCGCCTCCACGGAGATCACGCGCCGCATCGAGACCCGCGCCAACGAACTCGTCGCGCAGGGTCTCAAAGGCGTGAAACGCGTTTCGTTCGAAAAAGCCGTTTCGTCCGGCAAGATCGAACGCTACGACTATGTCGGGCCTTACGTGCGCGACCTCGCGAACATCGTGGATGTCAAGGCGATCGCCGCTGCGGGGCTGCGTATCGGTGCCGACCCGATGGGCGGCTCAGGCTTCGCCTTCTGGGAGCCGATCGCCGAAATGTACGGCCTCGACATCACGGTGACGAACCCGCGCGTCGACTTCACGTTTTCATTCATGCCGCGCGACTGGGACGGCAAGATCCGCATGGATTGTTCGTCGCCTTACGCGATGGCAAACCTGCTTTCCTTAAAAGATCAGTACGACATTGCGTTCGGCAACGACACGGACTACGACCGCCACGGGATCGTGACGCCCGCGGGGCTCATGACCCCGAACGCATACCTGGCCGTTGCCGTCGAGTATCTCTTCACGCACCGTCCTGAGTGGAACGCGCGCGCGCGCGTCGGCAAGACGCTTGTCTCGAGCTCCATGATCGACCGCGTGGCCGCTTCGGTAGGGCGCACGGTATGCGAAGTTCCCGTCGGCTTCAAATGGTTCGTCGACGGCCTTTTGGACGGTTCTTTCGGTTTCGGGGGGGAGGAGAGCGCCGGTGCCAGTTTCCTGCGACGCGACGGGACGGTCTGGACGACGGATAAGGACGGCATCATCATGGACCTTCTGGCGTGCGAAATCCTGGCCGTGACCGGCAAAAGCCCCAGCGACCGCTACGACGACCTGACGGCGCGTTTCGGGGTGCCGCACTACGCGCGTATTGATGCCGTCGCGACGCCCGAGCAGAAAGCGCGCCTCAAGAAGCTCGCGCCCGAGAACGTGAAGGCCGACACGCTTGCGGGCGACCCCATCACGGCGCGGCTGGTCCGTGCGCCGGGCAACGACGCGGCAATCGACGGCCTCAAGGTCGTTACGGACAAGGGGTGGTTCGCGGCGCGTCCGTCAGGAACGGAGGACGTCTACAAGATCTACGCCGAGAGCTTCGAAAGCGAGGAGCACCTGAAAAAGATCCAGGCCGAGGCGAAGGAGATCGTGGCCGCGGCGCTAAAGTAATCTGTAATTTAAAGTAAAACCCAGCGCTCGCAGATCCGTTCGCGCAGCGAGGAGTTTCGAAACTGAGGGCGGTCATTTTGTGTGGCGATGGAAAGCGCTTTTTCGGTGCCGACCAGGATCACGAGCTTGCGCCCGCGCGTGATCGCCGTGTAAAGCAAGTTGCGCTGAAGCAGAAGATAATGCTGGGTGAGAACGGGCATCACGACGGCGGGGTATTCGGCTCCTTGCGACTTGTGCACGGAGATGGCGTACGCGTGCGTGAGCTCGTCGATATCGGCGAATTCGTACGCGATCTCCCGGCCGTCGATCGCCGCGTACAGCATCTGGTTTTCCGGGTCGATGCCGACGATGCGCCCGATGTCGCCGTTGTAGACGTCGCGGTCGTAGTTGTTGCGGACCTGCATCACTTTGTCGCCGATCAGAAACTGCCTGCCGCCGCGCGAAATCCCTTTGGCATCGGCCGCGATCAGGCTTTTTTGCAGCTGCACGTTCAGGTTCGACGCGCCTACCGACCCACGGTGCATCGGAGTGAGCACCTGGATATCCTCCAGGGGATCGAGCCCGAAGCGCGCGGGGATGCGTTCCGTTACGAGCGCCAGGATCGTCTTGAGCACGAGGTCGGGGTTTTCCTGGTGGATGATATAAAAATCCTTCAGGGGTGCTTGTGTTAAGTCGCTTGTTTCCTCGTCCGCCGCTTCCTGCGGCAACAATCCTTCGTTGATCCGGTGCGCGTTGACGACGATCTGGCTTGTTTGTGCTTGCCGGAAGATTTCGTTCAAGGTGACGACCGGGACTGCGTTCGAGTCGATAACGTCCTTGAGGACGTTGCCGGGGCCGACGGACGGCAACTGATGGATGTCCCCCACGAAGATCAGGCGGCAGTCGGACGGGACGGCGCAAAGCAAGTGATACATGAGTGTCGTGTCGATCATCGAAGCCTCGTCGACGATCAGCAGATCGCATTCGAGGGGTGTTTCGGCGTTGCGCACGAAACCGCCCCGGTGCGCGTTGTATTCGAGCATCCGGTGAATGGTCTTCGCCTCGTGTCGCGTCGCCTCCGCCATGCGCTTCGCAGCCCTTCCCGTGGGGGCGGCGAGCAGTACGTGCGCTTCTTCGAGCTCCTCCCACAGCGCCAGGATCGCGCGGATCAGCGTTGTCTTGCCCGTGCCGGGGCCTCCGGTGAGGATCAGGATCTTGGAGTCGACGGCCAGGCGCAACGCTTCTTCCTGCTTTTCGGCCAAATGAAACCCGAGCAGGCGGCGTGCCGTCGCCGAAACATCTCCTGCGACAAAGCGCGAAGGGGCTTCGTGCCGCGTCGCGATCCGCGCGAGCATGTCGGCGATCTGTCGCTCGCAGTAGTGATAAACGGGCAGGTAGACGCGTTCGTCTTCGACCTGCAATTCCCCCGACTCCGCCAAAGCGGTGATGCCTTCGTGAACGGCTTCGGCGTCCGCTTCGAGAAGCTGTGTCGCTTTGCGCACGAGTTCGTCGCGCGTGGCGTAGACGTGTCCTTCGTGCGTGAACTGCGACATCGCGTGTTGGATTCCGGCCTGGATGCGAAGCGGCGAGGCGCTTTCGAAGCCGAGTTGCGAGGCGATGCGATCCGCCGACAGAAAGCCCACGCCGAAAACATCCTCGGCTAAGCGATACGGGTTTTCACGCAGCACGTCGAGCGATCCTTTGCCGTAGTGGCGGTAGATGCGCGCGGCGAGCGCGGCGCTCACGCCGTGCGACTGCAAAAAAAGCATCAGTGCGCGAATGTCGCGTTGCTCTTCCCAGGACGCGCGAATTTTTTCGAGCCGCCCCTCGCCGATGCCCTCGACTTCGAGCAGGCGAGCGGGCTCGTTTTCCAAAATATCGAGCGTCTTTTCCTGAAATTTTTTCACGATGCGGTCGGCCATGGCCGGCCCGATCCCGTAGATGAGTCCCGAGCCTAAATATTTACTGATCCCTTCGAGCGTTGCCGGCGTGAGAATCTGGAACGATTCGAACTGGAACTGTTCTCCGAAACGCGGGTGCTGTTGCCACTGTCCCTGCAGGCGCAAGACTTCGCCGGAGGACGGGTTCGCGATGTTGCCGACGGCGGTGACGAGGTCCGCCCGCCCGCCGACGCGCAATCGCAGAACGCAATAGGCGTTTTCCGCGTTCGCGTACGTGATGCGCTCGACCTGTCCTTGCAGTTCGGTTGGGGTGTCGCCCGACGTGGGACGCGTTTCGAGCGGGGTGCGTTCCGTCAATCGTTTTCTCCGGGGGGCGGGCAGATCTGTTTTTTACTGAGGCGGCGCAGCATGTCTTCGGTCATGGCGGCGAGGTCGTACTGGGGCGCGAAGCCCCACTCCTCGCGGGCAGCGGCGCAGTCGAGCGAATCGGGCCACGAGTCCGCGATCTCCTGCAGCACGGGGTTGATCTGGTATTTCAACACGAAGCCGGGGATGTGCTTGCGGATTTCGGCCGCGATCTCCTCCGGGTCGAAGCTCATGGCCGAGATGTTATAGGCGTTACGGTGGGCGAGTCTCGCGGGGTCGGCTTCCATCAGCGAGATCACGGCGCGGAGCGCGTCGGGCATGTACATCATGTCCATGTAGCTGCCGGCGGCGATGCCGCATATGAAGCTCCCCTTTTCGACCGCGTCGTAGTAGATGTGGACGGCGTAGTCGGTCGTCCCGCCGCCGGGAAGCGCTGCGTACGAAATGAGCCCCGGGAAACGCAGGCCGCGTGTGTCGAGGCCGTATCTCAAATGATAGTAATCGCACAGAAGCTCGCCAGCGACCTTCGTGATGCCGTACATCGTCGTGGGGCGCTGGATCGTGTCCTGTGGCGTGTTCTGGTGGGGCGCATTGGGTCCGAACGCCGCGATCGAGCTGGGGAAAAAGAGGGCGACCTCTTTTGCGCGCGCGACTTCCAGCACGTTGTACAGTCCGTTTAAGTTGATCTCCCAGGCCGAATGGGGGTCCTCCTCCCCGCGGGCCGAGAGGATGCCCGCCATATGGACGATCGTGTCGACGTTCGAGCGTTCGACGACCTCCCACACAGCGTTGGGGTTGCGCACATCGAGAATGCGAAAAGGTCCGTCTTTGGAGATAGCCCCGCGGATGTCGCTCGCGACCACGTTGTCCATGCCGTATTCCTGGCGCAATATCGCCACGAGCTCTATGCCGATCTGTCCGTTCGCGCCGGTGACCAGGATCCGCTTCATGCGACGACTCCCATCTCGCGGCCGATCTGCGCGAAGGCCTCGATGCCGCGATCGAGATCGCCTTGCGTGTGAGCGGCTGACGGCATCACGCGGATGCGGCATGTGTGCGCCGCGACCGTGGGGTAGACGATCGCCGTCGCGAAGACGCCCGCTGCGAACAGTTTCGCGCTGAAATCCTTCGCCGTCTGCGCTTCGCCCAGAATTACGGGCGTGATGGGCGTTTCGCTCGCGCCGACGTCGAAACCCAGCTCTTTTAAATTTTTCTTTAAGTAATGGCCGTTGTCCCACAGTTTTTTCACCAGCGCGTCGCTTTCGGAAAGGATCTCGACGGCCGCGAGATTCGCCGCCGCGTCCGGCACGGTCATCGCGCTGCTGAAGAGGTTGGGACGCTCTTTTTGGCTCAGGTAGTCGATCAGATTGGCGCTGCCCGCGACGAGCCCTCCCACGACGCCGAACGCTTTCGACAGCGTGCCGATTTCGACGTCGACTTTGCCGTGCAGCCCGAAGTGGTCGACGATCCCCCGTCCGCCGCGCCCCAAGACGCCCTCTCCGTGCGCGTCGTCGACGGCCACGATCGCGCCCCCGCTTTCGGCGATCTCGACGATCTCTGGGAGTTTGGCGATGTCGCCGTCCATCGAGAAGACGCCGTCCGTGATGATTAATTTCCTTCCGGGAGAATCCGCGTGCTCTTTCAACTTCGCTTCGAGGCTCGCCAGATCGGAATGTTCGTAGCGGACAGTTTTCGCCTTCGAAAGGCGGCAGGCGTCGATAATCGAGGCGTGGTTCAGCGCGTCGCTGAAAATAAGATCCCCCTCGCCCGTCAGAGCTGGCACGACGGCGAGGTTCGCGCAAAAACCCGACTGAAGTACGAGAGCCGCTTCCGCGCCCTTGAAGGCCGCGAGTTTTTTCTCGAGCTCAAGGTGGAGGCTCATCGTCCCCGCAATCGTGCGCACCGCGCCGGGGCCGACGCCGAAGCGGTCGATCGCCTCCTTTGTCCGCGCGCGGACCCGTGCGTCACCCGCGAGTCCCAGGTAATTGTTCGAGCAGAGGTTCAGGACCTTCCGTCCGTCGATCGTGAGCCACGGCCCTTGAGGGCCGTCGATCGTCCGGATCGTGCCGTAAAGCCCGTCCCGTTTCATGCGTTCCAGCTCTTCGTTCATGAAGTTCATCGAAACCGCCATGACCGGATGGCACCTCCTCGTTTTTATAAAAAAACTTACAAAAAGCGTTCGATTTTGCCGCTGCCCTGCACGAAGATCGGGTCGATGGGGTGCGGCGTTCGCCCGAAGCAAACGTCCATCTGTTCGTAGAAAGAGATCATGCCGGGGTCGACCTGGCGGCTTTCGATGGCGTCCTTCGTGGGGATGTAGCGAATTTCACCGCCGTCGGCGACCTGATAGACCGTGACGCCG
>JAVBRL010000250.1:0-8928 GCA_031547985.1 Synergistaceae bacterium | reverse complement strand
GAGCTTCGCAAACAGCCCGCCATAAGGCCCCTCGGCTTGCCTCAGGCGCGGGTCGCTTCGGTCTTCGACGCCGTTTGCATCGGTCGAATACGTCATGATCCCCACGCGCGTTCGTAACTGGCCGCGTGAGTTGGGTCGGCTTTGCGGGTCGTTCATCTTCTGTATTTCGTCTTCGGAAAGCGTGCCGCCGTTTTGCAGGCGGATATTTAGTTCGATTTCCTCTTCTTTGGCCTGGCGCTCTCGGGCGATCTGTGCCTGCAGCTCCACGACTTCCGTTTCGCTCAGCTTCTTTTTGTTGAACGCAATCGTCGGTTGCGGTTCCGCGCGGTTCGCCTGGCAAAACACCGCGAACTCCTCCCGCATGGCGCGCAGATCGACGAGCTGCTGCTCGATCTTTTCGGTCCCTTCTTTGGCCGATTTGGAATCCATCAGCAGGATCGCGTTGTTCGCCTTGAGGGTTTCGCTCACCGACGGAGTTTCGGGATCGTCCGTGCGGGTGAAATGTCCTTCGTCGGACTCTTCGATGCGGACGACGATCGTCGCCCCGGGGTCGAGGTCCGCCGGGAAACCCGACTGCTCCCACGTCTCGCCGCTGACGACGCGCTTGCCGCCGCCAAGCGAGACCAGATGCACTTCCTTCAGCCGTGTGATGGGTTCGTACTGTTCGCGAATATCCCACTCTTCGCCGTTTCGAAGGCGCTTCAGCGCCCGTTCGAGCATGCCGCCCTCCGGGGTTTTTTCCGGTGTCTGCATGAGCCCGAGGTTGTGCGCGATCTCCGCCTCCGACTGCCCCGCCATCCGTAGGCTCATTTTTTTCGTCTCGACGGAAAGCTCCTGCTGCAGCTTGCCCATCTCGATCTGGAGGCCCATCCGTTCGATGCCCGACATGCGTTCGTCCTGCGCCAAGAGCGTCAAGGTCTTCATTCGCTCGAGCAGCTCGCCGACGGCCGACATCGAGCGGTCCATCAGCGCCAGCGCCGGGTCGTCGTCGGGCTTCGTGATTCGTTCGTTCCACACCGCGATCGCCTCGCCCTGGCAGCGAAGCAGCTCGCCCATTCTCGAGGCGCTGAAACGGTCTTGGTAGTTTGCGGGCAGGAACGGGTTGGAATTTTTCGGGTCCTGCGCATAGAGATTCTCGGGGCGGAGGACGTACCGCGACAGGTTGGTATCGGTGGCGTTGATGCGCATGAAAAACAACCTCCTTGTTGTTTTTGTACGAACAGGATACACGGAAATAGGTTACATGAAAATAGGATGTACGAAAAAAGAGGGATGAAGCATCGCATGTAACACCCCTATTTAGCTGTACAAGGACTCCGCGGACTCTTATAATTCAAAAGCCAGTAACCATATTTTAACCGACTGCTTTAGGAGAAGGTATACAGCCCTTTGTTTACGAATAACGATCTGAAAAAATTGATTGTGCCTCTGTTTTTCGAGCAGATGCTGGTGATATTGGTGGGCATCGCCGACACGTTTATCGTCAGTTACGCGGGGCAGGAAGCCGTGTCGGGCGTATCGTTGGTGAATATGTTCAATACCGTTTTTATTTATCTGTTCGCGGCTTTGGCCTCGGGCGGTGCTGTGATCGTGAGCCAGTACATCGGCCTGGGCTCGTAAAAAACGGCCGGCAAAGCCGCCAGTCAGCTACTCGTGATTTCCGTCCTTCTTTCGGTAGCCATTGCAATAGGAGTACTGATTACCAATCGCCAACTTCTTCGGTTGCTGTTCGGCAGTGTCGAACGGGGAGTGATGGAAGCCTGCGTCACATACCTGATCATATCGGCCCTGTCGTATCCGGCGCTGGCGGTCTACAATTCCGGCGCGGCATTGTACAGAAGCATGGGAAAAACCGGCACGACCCTGTACATTTCTCTCATAGCCAACATCGTCAATATCGTCGGCAACGTCATTGGTGTGTTCGTTTTTCGAGCTGGTGTCGCCGGTGTTGCTTACCCTTCCCTGATCGCGCGTGTTTTTTCCGCCGTGGTCATCACGGCGCTTTGTTTCGGCGGCCGTAACAATGTCCGGTATCAAAGAAACTGGATCCTCCAGTGGGATGCGGGTTTGTTGAAAAAGATCCTCGGCATCGCCATCCCGAATAGCATCGAAAACGGCGTCCATCAGCTGGTGAAAGCCGCACTCGGCAGCATCGTCGCGTTGTTCGGTACCAGCCAGATCGCCGCTAATGGCGTGGCACAAAACATCTGGTCGCTGGCCGCCTTGTCCGGGCTGGCGATGGGTCCGGCTTTCACCACGGTGATTGGCCGGTGCATGGGCGCGGGGGATGTGGACGCCGCCGCTTGCTATTTCAAAAAACTGCTGAAAATCGCGCTGGCTGTCTCAGTGGTATGGAATACGCTCGTCTTTGTCCTGACGCCCTTTCTGATACGCGGCTATGTATTGCCGGATGAAACCAAACGTCTGATCATCGTTCTGGTGCTGGTGCATAATGTTTTCAATATGCTCCTGTTTCCCTTTTCGGGCCCGCTCAGTAACGGTCTCCGGGCGGCGGGCGATGTGAAATTCACCATGTTTGTAACCGCACTATCGGCAATCGGCATGAGGTTGGCATTCTCAATCGTTTTCAGCGTGACGTGGAACATGGGTGTTATCGGCGTCGCGTACGCGATGGGCTTGGATTACACCATCCGCGCAATCGTCTTTATATTTCGCCTCAAGTCGGGCAAATGGAAGAATTTCAAAGTGATATAGGCTGAGTCAAGCAACCTGCTCTGGCTCTTCCCTAAACTGAAGGAATGTTTTTGTCTCTTAGTAAAGCAAACGACCGAGCACAGCCCGTGTCGCGCATGGCTTGCTCATGCGCGGCGTGGAAGTTGCCTCGGTCGCTTGGTGGGGTATTGCGTTATTTCTTGCGGTTGGAGCTGCTTTGTTGCGTTCGTTACAGGTGTTTCTTTAGTTGTTGCAACGGGTCATCTGCGCGCGCGGATACGGATGGAATAAGGGCGCGGTGTTTCTTAAAACGAGACGTCTCTATCTATATAAACTGCGCGGCAAGGTCGCGAAACGCAACCTATTTTCGAAAATTTCCTGAGGGAATTTTTTTCGAAGGTGTAATATAAGGATCACCGAGTTTATTCGATCTACTCCGAGGGAGGTTGATAGGGTGAAGATCTCCATTATTTATTTCAGCGCGAGCGGCAAGACGTTCGAGATGGCGCAGGTCGTGGCCGAGGGGGCGCATTCGGCCGTGCCGGGTGTGGACGTGCGGCTTTTCGAGCTGGGTGCTGTGGAAAAGGAATTTCTGACGCAAAGCGCCGCCGTGGTCTTCGGCACGCCGACGTACGCCTCGGGGCCGTGCTGGCAGCTCAAGAAGTGGTTCGACGAATACCGCGAAGTCAATCTGGGAGGCAAATTGGGCTCGGCGTTCGCCACGGCGAACTACATCCAGGGCGGCGCGGATGCGGCGCTACTATCGGTTATCACAGCCATGACCGTTCGGGGGATGCTTGTCTATTCGAGCGGCGCCTCGCTGGGGCAGCCTTTCATTCATTTGGGCGCGGTGGCGGTCAAAGATCACTTTGAGGAGGCGAAACCGCTTTTTAAAACGTTCGGCGAGCGTATCGCCCAAAAAGCGGCGGAGCTTTTTGGATCGAAGGACGGGGGGAATTAAAATGGCAGATAACTACGTACATGAACTGTTCGAACAACTGCATGCGATGCCGGAGCTCGGGTTCGAGGAGCTTCGCACGTCGGCGTTTTTGGCGGGTGAGCTCGAAAAAGCGGGTTTCAAGGTGACGCGCAACGTGGGTGGCAAGACGGGGGTCATCGGTGTGCTCGACAGCGGCAAGCCGGGGCTTCGTATCGCGATGCGGGGAGACATGGACGCGCTGCCGTATATCGTGGACGGCAAAGGCGTGGCCATCCACGCATGCGGGCACGACGCGCACAGCTCCATGGTGATGGCGGCGGCCAAGCAGTTGGCCGAAAAAGGAATTGAACGCGGCGCCCTCGTCGTGATCTTCCAGCCCGCCGAGGAGACGAGCGGCGGCGCGGAGTCGATCGCCAAAAGCGGCTTGATCGACGACGTCGACGAGATCGTGGGGATCCATATCCGGCCTGTGGCGGATTTCAAGGTGGGGTTTGCCACGTCGGCGCTCTACCATAGCGCGATGGCTCAGCCCAAGGCCAAGATCTGCGGCGTCACGGCGCACGGCGCGATGCCGCACCTGGGCGTCAACGCCGTCGATGCGGCGGCGCTCGCCGTGAACGCCGTGAACGCCGTCAAGGGCAAACCGACGGTCATCCATTCCGTGAAGACGACGAAAGTCGTCTCCGTGGGCAACGCGGACAACACGATCCCGAACGAGGTGCGGATGGTTGTCGATATCCGCTGCCACGAAAACGACGAGATCGAGCGTCTCGTGGCGAAAGTCGAAAAGGCGATTTCCGCTGCCGCCGACGCCGTGGGGGCGACGGTGGAGTTCGAGCCGGTCGCTTTCAGCTACGCGCCGACGTACGACGACGGCATGAAGGAGACGGCGTGCGAGGCGATTCGCGAGGTGCTGGGCGAGAAAGGGTGCATCCCCGATCATCACATCACCGGCAGCGAGGATTTCCACGACTACCCCCGCATCCTGGGGTGCAAGACGATCTACGTCGGCGTCGGCGCCGAGGCGACCCCGGGATTGCATCATCCCGACATGACGTTCGACCACAAGGCCCTGGACTACGGCCGCGACATCCTGCGCAAAATCGTCGAAAAACGGTTCGAAAAAGCGCAGAGCTAACAAAACGCGGCGAACGCTTTGCGAATAAAAGCTTCGCCCGTTGTTTTTACACGAGCGAAGCTTTTTTATTTGTCTGGAGCACGTTTTTTCTTTGTTTTTATTTTTGGGGAAACGGCGCAGTCGGTCAGGCCGCAGGCGCCGCTGGCGATCTCCCAGAGATAAAGAGAGGCTACGGAGCCGTGGGGGGAGTATCGGCGCCGGTATTTTTCGAAGAGCTTGCGGTCGATCTTGCGGTGGCGGTGCAACATTCGTAGTCCACGATGGATGGCGAGATCTCCGAAGCTGAACACGTCGGGGCGTCGCATGGAAAACAACAGGAGCATCTCCGCCGTCCACACACCCACGCCATCCAGCGTGCACAGGGCCGACTGCACTTCGTCGTCGGGGAGCGTGCGTAGCGCCTCGAGGTCGAATTCTCCGGCGACGACCTTGCGGGCCGCTTCTTTGATGCAGACGGCTTTTTTCATCGTCATGCCGCAAGCCTGGATCGATGCGGCCGTGTGGGCCGCGATGCGTTCGGGCGTGAAGGTGCCGACGAGCGACTCCATGCGCCCCAGGATCGTACGTTCGGCCTTGCCGGAGATCTGCTGGCCGACGATCGATCCCACGAGCGCCTCGAAAAGATCCGGCGTCACGCCCCTGCGCAGAGGCCCGATGCGGTCGATCATCTCCCCAAGCTTCGGATCTTTGATCTTTAAGGCATCGATCTCGTGTGCACCGTACTCGAAATAGCCATCATAATCTGCCATGAAAAATCGCCTCCAGTGTACGCCTATTTTACGCTTAAAATTTTTTTGCGAGCGAAGTGCCTCGGAGGTGCGAAGTGCGAATGGACGAAAAAACGGAAAAAAAACTCTGCGACTACAGGCAACGCACCCTGCCGCGGGCGTTTTACGTGCGCGGCGCGGCGGCGGTCGCGCGCGAGCTGCTTGGTTGCCTGCTCGTGCATGTCGCCGGAGGAGAATTATGTTCCGGCGTGATCGTCGAGACGGAGGCCTACGCGGGATTTTCCGACGCGGCGTGCCATTCGTACAAACGGACCGGCCCCGCGCCGGGGCACCGCACGAACGTCATGTTCGAAGAGGGCGGTTACGCGTACGTCTATCGGATCTACGGCATGTACGACTGTTTTAACGTCGTCACGAGCCCCGCCGGTGACGCGCAGGCGGTCTTGATCCGAGCGCTCGTGCCAACAGATGGCGTTGCAGCCATGCGTCTTCGGCGGTGTCGCGAGGATATGCGGGCGCTTTGCAGCGGCCCCGGCAAGCTTTGCGTCGCGATGGCGATCTCGCGTGCCCAATATGGAGCTGATTTGTGCGATCAAAAAAGCGCGCTTTTCGTCGTACAGCATAAAAAAGTTTCTGCGGCGGTAGTTTGCGCGACACCTCGCATCAATGTCGACTATGCTGAAGACGACGCGCGGCTCGCCTACCGTTTTGTGCTCGCGGATGCGTCGTCATTGCCGTTTGTGTCGACGAAGCGTTTTTTGGATGTGCCGAAACGTCGCGCGTGAGAGCCCGTGTGGAAACGCTTCGCGGGGCGTTTGTCGAAACGCGAGGTGAAATGTTCTTTTTTGTGCGCTATAATCTGCAAACAAGTGGGAAACTCTCCACGAGTGAGAAGGGGGAGTCACGATGAAAAGTTACGCCCTTGCCATTATCGCGACGATGCTGCTCGCTGCGGGGTACGCGTACCAAAACCCGGGGGAGATCACCGTTCGTTTCCTGATGTTCGAGCGCTACTTCCCGCAGGGTGTCTGGGAGATGATCCTGTTTGGGGCGGGCGCGATCCTCATGTGGTTTTTCTCGTTACTCGCGGCTTTGGAAGGCCGCGGCAAGTATAAACGGCAGATCCGGGAGCGCGATCAAAAAATCGCCTCGCTTGAGGCGGAGCGTACATCGTTACTGGGTGCGATCGCCGCGCGTCGCGAGCACGAGGCTCCCGCTTTCGACGCCGCGCCGAACCGCGAGATGCCGTCTGAGCCCCAGAGGTCCGAAGCGCTTTACGCCTCGGGCGATGGCTCCGAAGGGAAGCCGGACCTGACTTGATCCCACACTGTTCCATCGAAGAAGTCAACATCTGGGAACCCGCCGATTCGACGAATACGATCGCCGGAGCGGCCGGTTGTTCGCTTCTCGTCGCGGGACTGCTCGAGATGCGTGATACGGCGCTTGCCGACGATCCCGTGCGTTTCAACGACCACATGGTCCCCGAGCTCTCCGAGTGCCTGCGCCTGCCTGACCTGGGACCGGCGGCGAAGAAAGCGGCGGAATATTTCCGCAAGATCAAAGAAGGGGACGAGGTGTTCGTCTACGGGGACTACGACGTGGACGGAATCTCGGCCACCGCCATCGCCATGGAGCTCGCGCTCGCGCGCAAAGCGCACGTGCGTTACTACATCCCGCATCGGTTCAATCAGGGGTACGGTTTCCATTCGGAGGTCGCGCGGGCGATCGGCCGCAAAGGGTGCGATCTCCTGATCATCGTGGATTGCGGCACGCAGGATGTGGGTGCTGTCGAAGCGGCGCGCGCCAAGGGGATCCCTGTGCTGGTCTTCGATCACCACCTAGTGGAGGGAACCCCGGCGGATTGCGACGCACTCGTCAACCCGCAGCTTGGCGGCAGCGACTATGCCAAACAGCTCTGCGCCGCCGCGGTCGTCTGGTGTTGGGCGTGGCAAAACGAACTCGCGAGCGAGGAATGGCTGCGGCGTCGGCTGGAACTCGTGGCGCTCGCGACGATTGCCGACTGCGTGTCGATGTCCTCTCCTGTGAACCGCGCGCTCGTGCGCACCGGGCTCGGCGTGTTGCGTTCGACTCCGCGCCCGGGACTGGCGCTCCTGATGGAAAAACTCTCCGTGAGCGGCGTCGCGGTCGACGAAGACGTGCTGGCGATGCGGATCATTCCGTGCCTCAACGCGGCGGGACGTCTCGACGTCGCGGACCTCGCGGTGAAGGTGCTGTTTCACGGCGAAGACCTGCCGGCGCTCGTCGAAACGCTGATCGATCTCAATCGCCGCAGGCGGGACCTGTCGACGAGGATCTTGAGCGACCTCGGCGAGGTTCCCGACGATTTTCAATATGTGCATATGGGCAAGAGCTGGTCCGTGGGTGTCTTGAGCAGCGTTGCGAGCCGCCTTTGCCATAACCGTTGCGCTCCGGTGGCCCTCGCGGCTCCCGTGGGGCGCGTGATTCGAGGGACGCTGCGCATGCCCTCCGGCGGCGACGCCGTGGCGGTACTGAAGGAGCTCTCCGATCGACTGGAGTCGTGGGGAGGGCATCGCCTCGCGGCGGGTTTCAGCGTCGCGCAGGAGAAGTGGCAAGACGTCCGCGGCGATCTCGAACGCCTCTTGTCCGAAGTGGACGTGGTACCGGAAAAGCTGGACCTGCTGCGTTGGAATCCGGCGGCCTTAAGCCTGTCGCTGTGGTCTCAGGTCGAGCGCCTGGGGCCTTTCGGTGTCGGCAATCCCCGTCCGTTGCTCTATTTCCCCCAAAGAGGGGAATATTCCGTCTCGCCCTTGGGGCGGACGGGAAAACACGTGAAAGTGCACCTTGAGGGCGCCGACCTGTTGGGGTTCGGCGGAGAAAACCTTCAGCGCGGAAATCATCGTGCAGTCGAGGGATGGGTCTACCGTCCACGGATCGATACGTGGCGTAACGGGTCGTCCCTGCAGCTCATCCTCGATAAGATCGTCGTGAAAAATTTGGGACGGGACCGATAGGAACGAGGCGAAACGGACGAGCATGCCGGATACTCCCTCCGAAAGAACCCACCCACAACCCCACCCGCCGGCGTTTTCCGACGCGCATAAGCCGGCCTCGCCGGCTCGAGTGGTTCAGGATCATACGCTCAAAAGCCTGATGGAAAGCTACATCGGGCGCATCACGCCCGAGCAGCAAGTCGTTTCCGTACGTCAAGCCTGGCAGGAGCTGTGGCTCAAGGCGGCACAATACCTGCCCAAGGATGAGTTGCACCGGTTGGGCGAAGCTTTCGTCCAGGCGGCGATGTACCATTCGGCCGGTTTTAGGCATAGCGGCGAGCCGTACATCGTGCACACGATCTCCGCCGCGGCCATCCTGGCCGAGATGAAGCTCGACGCGAACACGCTCATCGCCGCGCTTTTGCACGACACGATCGAGGACACCAGCGCCACGTTCGACGACCTCAAGGAGCGTTT
>JAVBRL010000085.1:0-2752 GCA_031547985.1 Synergistaceae bacterium | reverse complement strand
GAAAAGATGTGCCCCGACGAGCGGAACGCCGAGTTTGACGAGCGCCGGCGCGGCTATCGCGGAGAGCACGATGTATTTAGCCGTCGTCGGCAACCCCATGCCCAGAATGATCGAGGCGATCATCGTCAAGACCAACGTGGTAAGCACATCGCCGCCTGAAGCCTGCAGGATCAGGTCGGACAGTTTCAGTCCCAACCCCGTCAGCGTGATGACGCCGGTGACGATCCCGCACACCGCACAGGCGACACAGACGGAGACCGAGTTATAAGCGGACTTCGTGAGCGCTTCGTAGAGGCGATGCCCGTTAAGTCGCGTCTCCTTGCCGAAAAAAGACCCGAAGATCATGACGATCGTCGCGTAAAGCGCGGCCTTCAAAGGCGTATACCCCACAACGAGCAGGGCGATCAGCGTGACCACCGGAAACAGTAAGGGCAAGCAGCGCTTCAGCGTTCCCCACAGGGGAGGGATCTGGTCTTTGGGAACGGTCTTCAGGTGGGTCCTTCGCGCCTCCAGATCGACGGAGAGGAAGACGGAGACGTAGTACAACGCGGCGGGAATGGCCGCGGACACGCAGATACTCAGGTAGCTGATCCCCGTCATCTCGGCCATGATGAACGCCGCCGCTCCCATTACGGGCGGCATGATCTGCCCCGCCGATGATGCGGACGCCTCGACGCCGCCGGCAAACGAAGGGCGATACCCGCACTGCTTCATCAAGGGAATCGTGAAGCTGCCCGTCGTGACGACATTCGCGAGCGAACTCCCCGAGATCGTCCCCAGAAGACCGCTCGCCACGACCGCCGTCTTCGCGGGGCCACCGGCGAAATGCCCCGTTAAGGCGAACGCCAGGTCGATGAACAATTTCGCTCCACCGGTCACCTCGAGGAAACAGCCGAACACGACGAACGCGAAGACGAACGTCGTCATGACCGACATCGGCGTGCCGAAAATCCCCTCGGGCGTCAGAAACATCTGCGCTGCGACGCGTTCGATGTCGTATCCGCGATGTCCGATAACCCCCGGCAGGTACGGCCCCATAAACGCATAAAGCAAAAACACCGCCGCGACGATCACGAGGGGAAGCCCCACACAGCGGCGTGTCGCTTCGATCACGAGCGTGACCAGCACAACGCCGAAGAAGATGTCCAGATCGGTCGGCGCACCGCCTCTTTTGACGAGCGTATCGAACGTTAGGATCATATAAGCGGTGATGCTGAAGGCCAAAAGCGCGAGAATCCAATCATAAAGGCGGACATGCTGCCGATCCGATTTTTTGAACTTAAAACAGATAAAGCAAAGCGACATCCCGAAACTCAGGGTGACGGTGCGCTGAATCAACGCCGGAAACAAGCCGAAAAAACCCGTGTAAACCTGAAAAACCGTCCAGCAAAGCGCGAGCGCGGCAACCAACTTCTTGGTCCAATCCGGTAACTGCTCCAGCCGATTGCCCGATTCCACTTCGAGCTCGGCGAGGTCGACATCGACGACCTGGTCTTTGATCTTCAATTTATCCAGCCAACTCATAGGATCCCTCCTTATCGGATCGAGGCGCTCCGGGCGGATTGCCGTACCGCCCGAAGCGCCTTCAATATGCGACGACGTCTAATTAACGGCTATATGTGCCCTTGCC
Source organism: Synergistaceae bacterium (assembly GCA_031547985.1). Taxonomy (GTDB): domain Bacteria; phylum Synergistota; class Synergistia; order Synergistales; family Synergistaceae; genus JAVBRL01. The sequence goes on along the minus strand of JAVBRL010000085.1, from coordinate 1,122 downwards.
CAGATATTCGAGCAGCTCCGCCTTGGCCATTCCGCCGATACCCAGATAATCAAGCGAATACCCCTCGGAGAAGAAATCTTTTTTCAGCATCGCCCCGGCGAGCACGATCATCGAGTCGATCACGGGGGTCTTGACACCGTATTGAACACCGAGCTCGTGATAAATCTTGCACCCGACCGGAACGTCCTCGGTCACATAGCGGTGATGAATGCTGTTGGGCCCCACGTTGCTTTCCGTCGTCGGTTCGTCGAGCGGCAGGTGCATGTTATCCTTGCCGTTTTTATCCTTGCCCATGTACTCCTGGGTCAGAACGCTGCGGCGGCTGAAGAACGATTCGTAGGCATACCGCGGAAGGTCGACGCCGAGTTCGTCGGCGAGTGCGATCTCCTCGCCGTAGAAACGGTACTGCACTTCGCAGATCGAAGGGCAGAGCGCATGCGCGTACATTGAGTATCCGGTCTTGTCGAAGTCGCCGAAGATCTTGCCCCAGTTCTCCATCGTGGAGACGCCCAGCAGCGTGGCCGGCACGTGGATTACGGGGTTGATGTTGCTGAAACCGATGTCGAGGACCGTGTTGCCTTTTTCGGGGCCGTCCCCGTTCGTCACGGCGTCGATGCAGGGCAGGAATTTCGTCGCCTCCATGAAATCGTCGATGTCCGTCATCGGGAGCGTCGCGCCCCGCAACGTAATCGCACGGTATTTGACGCCCACGTGCGGGAACATGAAGCCGCCGACCGTCTCGATGCGGGTTCCGTACGGCGCGCTCGACCAGCCGCCGACGATCACTTTCTTCGTGCATTTCATCTCGCGCATCAGCTTGCGCAGGATCAGCGTGCCGTAGTTATCGGTGAAGATGCTGACGACCTGCCCGTCTTCGAGGCAGGGGATCAGCTGACGGAAAAACGGCTCGTGCGCGAACGCGGGGGCCGCCACGATGATATGCCCGGCACCCTTCACGGCTTCGGCCATATCGGTGGTGATGCAATCGATCTTCGCCACACCGGAGCGCTTGAAACCGTACAGGTTTCTCTGAATGCCGTCGAGTTCGATTCCCGTATGCTCCAAATTCCAGAGGGTTTTTTCCGCAAACGGCATCATATCGAACAGGCGGACTTCACGCCC